>NZ_DLJW01000002.1:0-76367 GCF_002477705.1 Stenotrophomonas sp. UBA7606
TTTAACGAAATTTGTACCTACTCACACGTTTCACAAGGCATGATCGCCCATCGAATTTTTTCGTGACTGCCGCGTGACGACTGAAAACACGTCCCAACCGGGCCAGCCCAAGCTCAACAACCTGCCGTTCCGTCGTCTCCTGTGCGCCGCTGCACTAGCTGTTGCCAGTCTGCCGGCCTTTGCCCAGAGCGCAGCCGACGCCGAACCCGCCGCCCGTCAGGCCGTTGCCAAGGTCGAACCGACACGCAGCAAGACCGACGCCGCCGCAACCGCCACGCTGGCCGCCCTGCTGCCGCACCTGGCCGCAAGCGACACCATTCCACTGATGGACCGCTCGGCGATGTTTGCCGGCGACCTGGGCCGCCTGATTTCCGCATATGACGCCTCCAAGGGCGTGTCTGCTGCCACCGAGGCGGCACTGGCCAATGATTCCGATGGCAAGGTGCAGTCCATCCTGCGCCGTGCGATGACCCTGCTGGGCACCCCGTACCGCTGGGGTGGCAGTTCGCCGGATGCAGGCTTCGACTGCAGCGGCCTGGTGGGTTACGTCTTCCGTACCGCGCTGGGCGTGGAACTGCCGCGTGTCTCGCGAGAGATGGCCAACCAGGCCAACGCCGAACTGATCCGTGACCGCTCGGCGCTTGCCGCTGGCGACCTGGTGTTCTTTGGCCGCCGCGGCCGCGTTGACCATGTCGGCATCTATGTCGGTGAGGGTCGCTTCCTGCACGCACCCAGCACCGGCAAGGATGTCCGCACCGATACCCTGCTTACCGGGTACTGGGGCGACAAGTTCATGCAGGCACGGCGCATGGCGCTGTAAGCGCTGAGCCACCCCGCAAGCTGAAAGGCCGCGATCACTGATCGCGGCCTTTTTCATTCCCGGAACTTACGCGGATTGCACAAATGTTAATTGGCGGCAATGACTTGAGCCGCCAATTCAGGAGCTTATCGCGATTGCACCTTTCCGAACGGGGGGTATATGGTGGCGCCGGATGGAGAGGTGACCAGCATGGCAGCCGTATCCGAGTCAAGCCGACGATGTGTGATCTGGTTTGGAAAACCGGGGGAAAGAGAGAAAGTGATGCTGGCTGCGGATGGCTGGCAGATACGCGCGGTGTTGCCCCAGCAGTCCGCCGACATTGGCATGCGCGGCGGCGACACGGTGGTTGGCCTGATCGACTTCCGCACCAGTTCGGAGAGCGAACTGGAGCGTATCGGCAGGTTCACCGCCGAGCACCAGCATATGCCGCTGTTTGCCATCACCCCGGCGATCTCGACCGCCCCCCTGCCCTGCCATCCTCTGCTGGCCGCCTGCCGCCAACAGTTCCCGCACCCACCTGACCTCAACGGCCTGCTACGCGAGCTGCAGGCGCTGGATGCCGTCCCTTCACCGGCCGCCAGCGAGGTGCTGCAGACCCTGCTGGGGCAAAGCGACGTGATGCTGAACATGCGCGCGACGCTGCGCAAGTACGCCCCGGTGGACCTGCCGGTGTTGATCACCGGCGAGACCGGCACCGGCAAGGAGGTTGCCGCGCACGCCCTGCACCAGCTTTCGACCCGCGCGGACAGGCCCTTCCAGGCCATCAACTGCGGCGCGATTCCTTCCACCCTTGTGCAATCGGAGCTGTTTGGCCACGAGCGTGGGGCTTTCACCGGTGCCACCAGCCGCCGCCAGGGCCTGTTTGAAACCGCACACACCGGCACGGTCTTTCTCGATGAAGTGGGCGACCTGCCGCTGGATGCACAGACCAGCCTGCTGCGGGTACTGCAGGAAGGCACCATCGAACGCGTGGGCAGCAACCAGGCATTGCGGGTGAACGTGCGCATCCTGGCGGCCACCCACGTGGACCTGGAACAGGCGGTGGAACAAGGCCGCTTCCGTCGCGACCTGTATTACCGCCTCAACGTGCTGCGCCTGTCGATGCCGCCACTGCGCAAGCGCGGTGGTGATGTCGATCTGCTGGCACATCACTTCCTGCGCAGTTTCCGCGGGCACCACCAGATCCGCGCACGCGGCTACAGCAGTGCCGCCAGGCAGGCCATGGAACGCTTCAACTGGCCCGGCAACGTGCGCGAACTGCTCAACCGGGTGCAACGCGCTGCCATCACAGCCGAAGGCGAGCTGATCAGCTGCGCCGATCTTGAGCTGAGCCCCGCCGGCACAGCCCTGGAGGGTAGCCAGCTGGACAGCGCACGCATCCACGCCGAGCGCGAAACCCTGCTGTCCTGCCTGCAGCAGAGCCAATTCAACGTCAGCGCCTGTGCCCGACTGATGCGGGTATCACGGGTGACCATCTACCGGCTTTGCCGCAAGCACCAGCTGACCCTGGACAGCCTGCGCTGAAGCCATTGCATACCAGCGTGCTGCTGCACGTCACAGCATGTACGGCACCTTGAACGCCAGGCTGAAGTCTGGCGCATCAGGAGTAAGCCCGACGCCCAGCATGCTGACGAAGGTCGCCTTGGATGTCAGCGCGTAGGTAACCCCCAGGTTCAAGGTGCCCGCGTTGGCATCACTGCCGATCATCTTCACCCACTTCCCCCCCTTGTAGCGGGTGGAAGCGCGCGCGCTGAGTTTGTCGCTGAAGGAAATGCTCAGGCTGGTGCGTTCGTTGAAGGCAAAGGCAATGCCTGCGCCAAAGTAGAACGACTTGCCCAACCTGACGTCCCCCGGATTGACCGTATCGGGATTGGAATCAAGGTCGTCAAAGCTGCGCGCGAAGGAATGGATGTAGCCGACATTGGCGAACAGGATGGCCGGGTCTGCAGTCTTGACCGCCGACAAGCCAACGTTGGCCTGCCATACCCCGTTGCCGGTGGGCTGTTCCGCGGGCACCGCGAAACGGATGAAATCATCATCGTCGCGCTCGATGATCTTCCAATCCATGCCATAGGGCTCGCGCCCGGTTGGCGCGGTGATGCCACCGGTCAACACCGTCTCCGGGCGCCAGCCGCGTTCGCCGAACAACTTGTAGTTGGCACTGACGGTGACATCGCCAATGCCGGTACCGTTGGTTTCTTCCTGTGCGATGGCTGCCGCCGAACCACCGGCGCCGCCTTTCTGGTAGATCGTCTTGCGCGCGATGTAAGGTACGTCCAGATTCAGGGTCAACCGTGGATTGACGCCCCAGCGCGCGGCAAAGTTGTAAGTCAGCGAATCGGATTCGACGTTCTCGATGGCGATGTTGCCCAGGAAGATCGCATCCAGCGCCAGGAAGCCGTTGAGGGTGAGTTGCTTGCGGTCGTAGCGCGCGTAGGTGAGGCTGTTTTCCAACGTCAAACGGCGATTGAACAAGGCCGATTGCTGCTGTTTGGCATCATCCACGCTGCGCCGGACGGCCTCCTTGGCCTGCTGGGCCTCGGCTGCGGAGCTGGCATAACCTTCACCACCAGAAGCCGCCGTTTGTTGCGCCGGTGGTGCGGGCACTTCCGCTGCGGCATTTGCCGCTGCCGCCTGTGCCTGTGCCTGTGCTGTCGCTGGCAAGGGCTGCGCCGTCTTGCCACTGACCCGTGCCTGGATTGCCTGCACCTGCATGTCCAGCTCGCGCAGGCGCCTGACTTCCTGCGCATAGCTGGCCTTCAATGCCTCCAACTGCGCCACCAACGCCTTTACGTCTTCATCGCTGGGCGTGCCGCCCGCCGCGTCCTGTGCCGCAACCGCAGGCGAAACCACAGCCAGCCCCACCAGCGCCGCCATCGCCAGTCTGTTCATTGTCTCGATCCTCTGCATGATGTTCACCACCGGCACTGACCGGCCCGGCCTCATTGCCAGCCAATCCCGCCAATCCCCCGATTGAGCGTGATGGCCTGTGCCACGTTCTGCGACAACGGCAGGTTGCCGACCAGCGACTGCTTCACCAGGTCGATCTGCACCAGGTTCTGCGCCACCTGGCCGTCGCCCAGCAGTTGGATGCTCTGCCCCATGGCGCCATTGCGCAGCCACTGCTGCACCGCACCCTGGCCTTGGACCTGCAGTTGCAACCGCGCCGAGCTGCCGTCGAAGCTTGCGACCGCACTGGCTGCCCCCTGCTGCGCACTGCTGTTGCCGGCCACCCCGCCCTGCGATGGCACCACGCCATCATTGCGGACATTCAGTTGCAGCACGTTGCTGGCGCGATTGCCATCACCTGCGATCTGCACGCTCTGGCTGAGCCCGGCCACATTGTCCAGGCCCGCGCCATTGATGCTGCGCCCACTGACATCGGGCAGCGGCGCATTGGCGGCGGTTACGGTGACGCTGGGGGTAAAACTCACCTTGGGTGAGCCGCCGTTGCGGAAATCCATGCCAATCTGCAGCGCACCCTGCAGGCTCTGGCCATTGGCCGCCTGCCAGGTGGAAATCATGGTCACGCCGAACCAGGCCACTTCATTGCCACCCACGGTGTAACGACCCCGCATCTGACCCAGCTCTTCGTCAGGGATCTCGTGCAGGCCATTGCCCGGTGACGTTGCGGCGTCTTCAGCATGGGCGGGCAGCGCAAGCGCCATTGCCATGGCCAATACTGCGGGGGGGACGTAGTTCATTGCTGACTCCTTCAGAACAGGTCGGCATGGGTGAAGCCGAAGTCGACCAGCTCCGCATCTGTAATGGGCCCGTTGCCCTGGCGTGCTGCCAGGGCGCGAGCGCTGATTTGTTCACTGGGTTGCAGCAGCACGGTGTTGCGGTCGAAGTCGCTGCCTATCACCACGAATACCGCGCGCGAGGGCCAGGCATCGAGGAAATCACGCAACGGGATCACGCGATTGCCGAGGATGGGATCACCCAGCTCAACCCGGCCGTCACGCACCTGCTTGAGCACCACGAAGTGACGGAAACCGCGCACATCCATCAGCACCAGCCCCGGCACGCGCAGGCCCTTCAATCTGTCCTCGTCAATGCGGTAGCCGCGCCCGCGCATGCCCAGCGACTCGACGTAGCGTTTGATGTCCAACAGCGAGAAACCGCGCTGGCGGACCAGCTCGGGATCGGCGACGCCCATCATTCCTTCAATCACCGTCGCCTCGTCGGTGTTCAGGTGATAGGCGTGCTTGAGAATGGTGGCCAATGCGGCCGCGCCACAGCTGTAGTCGGTCTGCTGCCGCACCAGGTTGCGGAAACGACGTTCCTTGATGCTCTCCACCTGCCCGCTGTACAACGCGCCATTGGGCAGCACGCTGCTGAATGCCACGTCACCGGCCGTTGCCTTGACCGGCAGCAATGCGAGTACACAGGTGATCAGTAGCAGGCGGCATAGCATTGGGCGCGTACTCCGGTGAATCCGCAGGTGGGAGCCCCGGCTCCACGGGGGAGGGGAACCGGGACTCCCGGAACACCCGGCCATTGGCGGATGGCCGGGTCTTGCTCAGCACGATGTTGCTTCCTCAGGCAGCAACAACTGCCTTACGGAGTGGGCTCACCACCGCCACCACCACCGCCGGTGGACGGCTGCGCAACCGCCAATGCCAGGCTGTTGGCCTGCAGGTTGCCGGTGCCCGAGGACACGTTGACACCGATGTTGCCGGAGGCGTTGGAGAACGCACTGCCCGACAGGCTGGCGGTATTGGTCGCATCAACCGCGATCCAGTCCACACTGACCACGGTGCCGCTCAGGCTGGCGGTCAGATCGGCAGTACCCATTTCCGAGAAGCTCAGGTTGCCCTTCTCGTCGGTATCCCATGCCATGCCACCCACGCCCGGACGGTTGGGGTTGGCCACCGCCCCCTGGGTCTGGTTGTCCCAGTCGGTGTGGCCGGTCTGGTTGCCACCGGTATGTGTGTTGCCGGTCCAGTTGTCCGGATAGAAGTTGGTCTTCTGGTAGGAGTTGCCGGTACCCGCGTACTGGCCCGTGCCGCTACCCTGCGTCGTGCCAGTCACCTTGCCGCCCAGGTTCACGTTGATGCTGCTGACCATGCGGTCGTAGTAGCCGTTGTTGCTGACCTTGTTGCCTGAAGACACCTGGTTGGAGCTGATGCTCGAGGTGGCATAGGCACTGGTCGCCACCGAGGCCGCCAACGCGTTCTTCTGCTCGTTGTTGTTGCCCGAGGTAACGTTGACACCGATATTGCCTGACGCACCGGAGAACGCGTTGCCACCGATGGCGGCAGCGTTGGTCACGCCGTGGTTCATCGTGGTGTTGTTCATGCCGCTCTGGTTGACGAACACTTCCGCATCGGCCATGCCGAAGCTGAAGGATGCATCCGCCGCCGACAGTGCCGCGGCATTGTCCTGGGCGTTGTTGTCACCGGCTGCCACGTTGAAGCCCAGGTTGCCCGATGCATTGGAACCGACGTCATCAGCGATCGATGCATCGTTGCTGAGCAGACCGTTGTGGGCGGTATTACCCGAAACGGACTGGCGGTTGTCGATAATGGCAATCGCCGCCGAGTCCAGGTCGATGTTGCCGGTGATGGTCGGGTCGCCGGAGAAGTTGACGTCCGAAGACAGGTTCATCGCCTTCTTGAAGCTCACGTCGACAGCGTGATTGTTCTTTTCCTTGCGCTCATCCGAGCTGACATTCGAGGTCTTCTGGATGTTTTCATACACCTCGTTGGACGAGCTGCGGGTCGTCTCGGTGTTGCTGCGCGTATCGCTGTAGCGCAACGTGGCCGCTGCATCCAACTTCAGGTCAACATCGGTATCGATATTGGTGTTGACGTTGGTGTTGGTGTTGGTCGTCGTATTGGTGTTCGTGTTGGTATTGGTATTGGTGCGCGTCTCGTTCACGTTGTGCTGGTGATCGATGTTCGCACTCTTGTTCTGGTTATCCGCCGCATTGGCCGCCGCGCTGAGGGTCAGCGCGGAAACCGCCATGGCGAGTACAGTCCATTTGATCGCTTTCATGGTGCCCCTCATTCAGTCTGCTGGTGCATCGGGTGGATGGAACAGTTGTCACGGGTTGCCCTGTACGGAGATGCTCAACCTGTTCTCCGTTGCATTGCCTGATCCCGCGATTTGATTGAGTTGCAGCACGCCATCGAAACCGCGCAATGCGGATGCTTCCACGCCCACTCGTCGTGTGCCGCGTGGACCACTGATGGCAGGCTGCTCCCCCGCCGACGCAAGCGCTGCCGCCGAAGCCATGGCCTCGTCGTTTGCCTCGCGTATGCCCTGTGCGGCCAATGCCGCGGTAACGGAGTTCAGCTCCGTGTTGCCGCCACCACTGGCCTGATTGATTGATGCGATGCCGCTGGCACCGGCCAGCGCATTGCCGCCGATCGTGGCCGTGGCCAGGGTCGGGATATTGAAGAGGTCGCCTTGCTGCCGTTGTGCGGCGCTTACCTGCGCGCTGGCCCCGCTGCCACTGGCCATGCTGTGCAGATTGGCCTGCAGGTTCATGTCACCGGCAGCCTGGTTGAGCTTGATCGAGCCATTGCTGCCCGCCAATGCACCGCCATCCAAGCGGCTGTCGGCCGACAGGTAGGACAGCATTCCGGCATAGCCTTCAGCAGCCGACTGCGCATGCGCGGCGAACATGCAAAGACCAGACGACAGCAACAGGCCGGCGGCGGCTTGGAAGCGGCTCATTTGCCACCTGCCCCGGCTGGCTGCGACAACGGGAACTGGGCCAGCGCACCGCGCACCTGGTCACCGATACCCCGTGTGGCCCCACCCACCGCGCCCATCGGGCCACCTATGGCGCGAGAGAGTTGTGCGCCTGACAGTGCACCACCATCCCCGGTCACCCGCCCCATGGTGCCGCCCACGACACCTTGGGTAACCCGTTCCACGGTGGTCTGGCCGTGGCCGGAACCGGCCAGCCCGCCCAGACCGGAATCCATGCCGGCGTAGTCGTCGTCACTCAGCTCATCCATGCCAACCCCAAGGGCGGCACCGAGTTCCTTGCGCGGCGAAGGGTCGGCAATCAAGGCCATGCCTGGCGGTTGCATCCGATAGGCCGGCCGCGCGGAGACATCGCGCAGCAGAACGATTTCACCCGGCTGGGGTTTTACCCCCTGCCGCGCCCCCGAAGCCTGCACCTGGCCAGCCAGTGTGCAGGTAATCAGCAGCCCCGCCAGGGCGTAGATCCGATGAAGAGTCCAGCTGTCCATTGCTCCGTCCACTCGTGCCAACGCGTGATACAGGAGCAGCAACCGTGCCAGCTATATTTTTCACGTAAAAACAAATAGATAGCAATAAACCCAAGATGAGCCAGTTGTATCCATGTAACAACTGAACACGTAGCCCCTGCCATTACCGCTTCGCCATACGCCTGCGACACGGCGCATCCGGGCTGCATCTTCGCCGGGTGTAGCAGGGGTGATACAGGGGCCTGTTACAGCCTGCTACAGGCAAGAAAAAGGCCGGCTTGAGCCGGCCTTTCAACGTCGCGACCAGGGCACTCAGCCCAATCGGTCACCGCCTCCCATGGCCGGTGTACCGGCTGCGTCGTAGACCTGCTGGTCAAGCAGGCCGGTCTCCTTGGCCACGATCACCGGCACCACCATCTGCCCGGTGACATTGGTCATGGTGCGCATCATGTCGAGGATGCGGTCGATGGCGTACAGGTAGCCGATTGCCTCCAGCGGCAGGTTGGCGGCGCTCAGCACCACCGTGGCCATCACCACGGCCGTGCCCGGCACGCCCGCCGTGCCGAAGCTGCCCAGCACCGAAGCGATCAACACGATCACGTACTGTTCCGGCGTCAACGGCACGCCGGTGTATTGGGCGATGAACACCGCGCACAGCGCCGGGTAGATCGCACCGCAACCGTCCATCTTGATGCTGGCGCCCAGCGGCACCGCGAACGAGGCGTAGTCCTTGTTGACGCCGAGGTTGTCGCTGATCGAACGCATCGCCACCGGCATCGCCGCGAAACTCGACGAGGCCACGAACGCCACCTGCATGCCCGGCGCCGCACCACGGAAGAACTTCCACGGGTTCAGGCCATGGGCCAGCAACAGGCCGCTGTAGACGATGACGATGTGCAGCGCACAGGCCACGTACAGCGCCAGCACGAAGTTGCCCAGCGGCAGCAGCTTGTCGAACCCGTAGCTGCCGACCAGGCCGGCGATCAGGCCGAAGGTACCCAGCGGGGTCATCTCCAGCACGAAGCGGGTGACCTGGATCATGATCTCGCTCATCTGCCCGACCAGCTTGCGCGCCTCGTTGACCTTCTCGCCCAGCTTGACCATCGCAAAGCCAAGCAGGCCGGCAAAGAAGATCACCGGCAGGATCGAGCCACGTCCGGCCGCCAGCACCTGCTCACCGGCCGCATTGGCCTTGGTGCCGATACCGGCCAGCGCGTAGAACACATTGGACGGCACCACATCCATCAGCACCTTGGCGATGGAAGGCACATCGCGCGGCGTGTAGGTCGAATCCACCGCCAACTTCAGGCCACCGGTACCGGGTTGCATCACCGTACCCACCAGCAGACCGATGCCCACCGCGAATGCGGCAGTGATGACGAACCACAGGAAGGTGCGGCCACTGAGCGCTGCCACCGACTTCTGCCCATGCAGCGAGCCGATGGCGTTGATCACCGCGAAGAACACCAGCGGCACCGCGATCATCTTGATCAGGGTGACGTAGAGCTCGCCCAGCGGGCCAAAGAAGGTCTCAGCCGCCGGTCCCAGCGCCCAGCCGGCCAGCGCGCCGAGCACGAAGCCGCCGACCACCCGCTGCCAGAAGGGGATCCGCAGCCAGGCAGAAACCACATTCATATCGTCAATCCGGAGAACAAATCGAAGGTTGCCACGATAACGCAAGGCCCCCGCCAGCACGATGCCCACACAGAAAAGCTGCGTGTCATATGCATGCCTTCCACGCTTGACCATAATGGCGGCCTGCCTTCATCCAGCGGTAACAACCACGATGCACAAAGCCAGTTTCCTGTCCGCCGCCCTGTCCACCCTGTTGCTGGGCGCCTGTGCCAGCACCGGCACCCAGTCCGGCCCGGCCAACGCGGTCAGCGTTGACGTCCCCCAGATCACCCGTCCGGACGGTGAAACCCCGCAGTGGTGGTACCGCGATGGCGCCGCCCGTGCCGCCGGCAATGGCGCCATGGCCGGCAAGGCCAAGAACGTGATCCTGTTCCTGGGCGATGGCATGAGCCTGACCACCGTGGCCGCCGCGCGCATCCTGGAAGGCCAGCGCAAGGGCCAGCCGGGTGAAGAGAACCTGCTGTCCTGGGAGCGCTTCCCGGCCACTGCGTTCAGCAAGACCTATAACACCGACTCGCAGACCCCCGACTCGGCCGGCACCATGACCGCCATCACCACCGGCGTGAAGAGCCACATGGGCGCAATCGGGGTCAGCGCCGGCAGCCGCAGCAACTGTGCCGACAGCCTGCCCAAGGGCCTGCTGACCTGGCTGCAGCTGGCCGACAGCGCCGGGATGGCCACCGGCATCGTCTCCACCGCGCGCCTGACCCATGCCACCCCGGCGGCAACCTACGCACACTCGCCCGAGCGCAACTGGGAGAACGACACCGACCTGCCGGAAGCCGCCAAGGCCGCCGGCTGCGTGGACATCGCCCAGCAGCTGATCTCCACCTCGCGTTACGGCCAAGGCCCGTTGGTCGCGCTGGGCGGCGGCCGCGGCCAGTTCACCACCATCAACGAGCAGGACCCCGAGTACGCCGACAAGGTTGGCCTGCGCCTGGATGGCCGCAACCTGGTCGCAGAGTGGCAGGCCAAGCACCCGCAGGGCGCCTATGTCTGGAACGCCGACCAGCTCAAGGCCGCCGCCAACGCCCCGGCCCTGCTCGGCCTGTTCGAACCGGACCACATGCAGTACGAGCAGGACCGTGCCAAGGACCCGGCTGGCGAGCCGTCGCTGGCCGAGCTGACCCGCGCCGCCATCGCCAACCTGTCCAAGCACCAGGAAGGCTTTGTGCTGATGGTCGAAGGCGCCCGCATCGACCATGCCAACCACAGCGGCAATGCGGCCCGCGCACTGGGCGACACCATCGCCATGTCGGATGCGGTCAAGGCCGCCGTGGACGCGACCTCGGCCGAAGACACCTTGATCATCGTCACCGCCGACCACTCGCACACCCTCAACTTCGTCGGCTACCCGGCGCGCGGCAATGCCATCCTCGGCAAGGTCAAGGACAAGGGTGGCGAAGACGGCATGGGCGCACTGGACCTGGCCCGCGATGGCATGGGCATGCCCTACACCACCCTGAGCTACGCCAATGGCCCGGGCTATACCGGCGCCAGCAACCAGCAGCCAGCCGGCCCGAAGCGCTTCCCGCACGCGCCGAGCAGCTTCGAGGCCGCCAACGGCCGTCCCGACCTGACCCATGTCGACACCGAGCACCCGGACTACATGCAGGAGGCGCTGGTGCCGTCCAAGAGCGAATCGCATGGCGGCGAAGACGTCGGCATCTGGGCACGCGGCCCGGGCAGCAAGGCAGTGCGTGGCACGATGGAACAGAACACCATCTACCACCTGATCGTGCAGTCCACCCCGCGCCTGCGTGAGCGCCTGTGTGCGCTGGGCACCTGCGATGCACACGGCGTACCGGTCGAACTGCCGCAACCGGTCAAGTTCGAGCGCAGGGCGCAGTGAGCCGAGCACGGCAGCTTGCCCGCGGCCCAGTGACAGCCCTGCTGTCATTGGGCCTGCTGCCGGCAGTGGGCTACGCCGCCGAGCCGTGTTACCGGCTGGACACCTCGGTATTCGAGGTACTGCGGGGCTGCCAACAGGACGATGCCGGCAGGCTGGAGATTTCCGCCAGCGCACTCGCCAGCCTGCACTACGACGCCGATGGGCTGGCCGCCCTGCTGGCCGGCAAACAGCATTACTACCTGCGTGCCGATGGCCGCCAGTTGGCGGTGATCACCTATGACAACGGCCCGGACTACTTCGAACAGGGCCTGACCCGCGCCCGTGTCGACGGCCAGATCGGCTACTACGACACGCAACTGCAGCCGGCATTCGCCTCCCGTTTCGACTGGGGCTGGCCGTTCCAGGACGGCGTCGCCGAGGTCTGCCAGGGTTGCCGCCCCGGCAAGCCCGATGCCGATGGGCATACCTCGATCGTCGGCGGCAAGCATTACCGCATCGATCGCCAGGGCAACCGCCTACCCAAGCCAACCCCGTAAGGGCGGCGTAAGCCGCGAGGCTGACAACAACACAGCGCCCAGCCCGCCATCTATCCGAAGATGCGCCGGCTTCGCGGCTTACACCGCTCGCACTGATCGCGAACCGGCAATTGCAGCATTGCCCCTCGCCCCCGATACTCGGCGCGGCCATGACCGCGCTTTCCCCAACCCTGCTGCAAGCCGCAACCGATCACCCGGTGATGGTGGGCTTCAGCGGTGGGCTGGACTCCAGCGTGCTGCTGCACCTGCTTGCCAATGCCCCCGGCCGCCAACAGGGCAGCGTGCGCGCACTCCATGTGCACCATGGCCTGCAAAGCGCTGCCGATCACTGGCAACAGCACTGCGCCGCCGTGTGCGCGCAATGGAACATCCCGCTGCAGATCGTCCCTGTCCAGGTTGCCCGCGATGCTGGCCACGGACTGGAAGCGGCCGCGCGCGATGCCCGCCATGCCGCCTTCAAGGCCAACCTGCGGCAAGGCGAATGGCTGGCCCTGGCCCACCATCAGGACGACCAGGCCGAGACCTTCCTGCTGCGTGCGCTGCGAGGCGCCGGTGTCGAGGGGCTGGCGGCCATGCAGGAACTGCGCGCGTTCGAACCCGGCATGCTCTGGCGCCCACTGCTGCATCTGCCACGTGTCGCCCTGGAACAATACGCAGCGCAGCAGCAACTGCGCTGGATCGACGACCCCAGCAACGACAGCGCCGATTTTGATCGCAATTTCCTGCGCCTGCAGGTGCTGCCACTGCTGCGCCAGCGCTGGCCGCATGCCAGTGCCGCGATGGCGCGCAGCGCAGGGTTGGCGGCCCAGGCGGCAGGACTGCTGGGCGATGCCGATGACACCCTGCTGCACGAGTGCAGCAGTGCCGACGGCGCGCTGCAGGTGCTGGCACTCAAGCAACTTGCGCCCGCCCAGCAGGCACGCGTACTGCGCCGTTGGGCCCAACACCAGCAACTACCGCCACTACCCGGCAACGGCGTACAGGCCATCGCGCAACAACTGCTGACGGCCGGGCACGACCAGCAGGCCGAATTCCGCTGGCAACAGGCGCGCATCGTGCGCTGGCGCGGGCAACTGCATGCAGTGCCGCCGACAACGCCCTGGCCCCCTGGCTGGCAGCGCGCATGGGATGGCAAGGCGCCGGTAACCCTGCCCGATGGCGGGCGGCTGTGGCTGCAAGGTGCCGACGGCTTCGACCGGCCACTACAGCTACGCCAGCGCCAGGGCGGTGAACGCATCCAGTTGCCAGGGCGCAGCCATCACCACCAGCTCAAACATTGCCTGCAGCAATCGGACATCGCGCCGTGGCTGCGTCCGCAGCTGCCGCTGCTGTGCGACGGCGAGCGCGTGCTTGCCGCCGCTGACCGCATCCTCTCCGCCGCCCTGCAGCAGTGGCTGCAGGCACACGCTGCCAGCCTGCATTGGCAACCGCCACCACCGGTGAATTGACCCTTGCCCGCTGGCCGCTCACACTTGCGCCATGGCAAAGAAGTCCCCCAATGAAGCCTCGCCGGTGGGCCAGTTCGAGCAGTCGCTCGAGGAGCTGGAACAACTGGTCGAGAAGATGGAAGCCGGCGACCTGAGTCTGGAACAGTCGCTGACCGCATACGAACGTGGCGTTGGCCTTTACCGCCAGTGCCAGCAGGCGCTCGAGCAGGCCCAGCTGCGCGTGCGTCTGGTCAGTGATCCGGCCCAGCCGGAGAAGTCCGAGCCGTTTGAAAGCACCAGCAATGACGACTGAAACCCTGCTCACCCGTTGGTTGCAACGTACCGAAGAACAGCTGCAGCATGCCCTGCCCGACCCGGAGCTGGCCCCACAGCGCCTGCACCAGGCCATGCGCTACGCGGCGCTGGGCGGTGGCAAACGCATGCGGCCGATGCTGGTTTACGCCACCGGCTATCTGTTTGGCGCCGAGGAAGCCCGCCTGGATGCGGCTGCGGTAGCGGTCGAGTTCATCCACGCCTATTCGCTGGTGCACGACGACCTGCCGGCGATGGATGACGACGACCTGCGTCGCGGCCGCCCGACCACCCACATCGCCTTTGACGAAGCCACCGCGATCCTGGCCGGTGACGCCCTGCAGACCCTGGCCTTCGAGATCCTGGCCGGCGCCTGGATGCCACCGGCATTGGCCTTGAACTGCGTGCAGACGCTGACGGGTGCCTCCGGCGCGGCCGGCATGTGCGGCGGCCAGGCGTTTGACATCGACGCCACCGGCCAGCAGCAGGCCCTGGACGAGCTCAAGCGCATGCACGCGCTGAAGACCGGTGCGTTGATCCGCGCGGCGGTCCGCATGGGTGCGCTGTGCGGCGACGCCAGCGATGCCCAGCTTGCGCAGCTGGACAGCTTTGCCGATACCCTCGGCCTGGCCTTCCAGGTGCGCGACGACATCCTGGATGTGGAAGCCAGCTCCGAGCAGCTGGGCAAGACCGCCGGCAAGGACCAGGCGCAGCACAAGTCCACTTTCCCCTCGCTGTTGGGCATGGACGGCGCCAAGGCCACGCTGGCCGAGCTGGCAACGTCGATGCAGGCGGCCCTGGTGCCGTTCGGCCAGCGCGCCGCTGCCCTGGCCGCCCTGGCCGAGCTGACGGTGCGACGCTCGCATTGATCCTGCCTACCGCAGGCGTGGCATCTGGCGGGATGCCACGGCAGCAATGCCTCCAACCACCGCTTCAGTGGACAACAAAAAAGCCCGGGAATTCCCGGGCTTTTTGTTGACAACCTGCGCGCTGATTACTTGATCAGGCGGATGGTCATCGGATAGCGGTAGGTCTCACCCTTGTTGGCGGCCAGGCCGGCAATGATGCTGAACACGATGCAGGCGATCCACGCGGCAAAGTTGATCAGCGCACCGATCAGGATGATCGTCAGGATGGTGCCGATGATGTAGACACCCAGCAGGGTCAGCTGGAAGTTCAGCGCTTCCTTGGAGTTCTCGGTCAGGAAGGCCTTTTCCGGCTTGTCCTTGTTCACCAGCCACATGATCAGCGGCACGATGAAGCCCAGGATGATGCCCGACAGGTGCACCAGCATGGCGATGGTGTTGTCGTCCGATGCCGGGGCATTGGCCGGCGGCGGCGGAGGCGTGGTGTTCTGATAGTCGCTCATTGTTTCCCCAAGTTCCTTGTAGTGGGCGTAGTAAAGCTTCGCAGCGTCCTGCCATCAGCGCAAAACAGCTGCTGCGCTAAGAATAGTCCGCTGTTTACCAAGACCACGTCAATCGTTGCCTGCCACTGTCATTGATCCGAGCAGGATGGAACCCACCGAAACATGCGAACGCGGATCCACATCCGTGCCCACTGCCTGGATCCCCGCGAACATCTGTTTCAGATTTCCTGCGATGGTGATGCCGTCCACCGGATAGGCAATCTCACCGTTCTCCACCCAGAAGCCAGCGGCACCGCGGGAATAGTCGCCGGTAACGCCATTGACCCCCTGCCCCATCAGCTCGGTGACCAGCAGCCCGGTGCCCATACCTGACAGCATGGAAGCGCGATCACCGGCATTTGCGCGCACCTGCAGGTTGTGGACGCCACCGGCATTGGCAGTGGTCTTCAAGCCCAGGCGGCGCGCCGAGTAGCTGCCCAGCACGTAGCGCTGCAGCACGCCATCGGCCACCAGCGCCGAATTGCGGGTAGCCACACCTTCGCCGTCGTAGGCACTGGAACGCAGGCCACGCTTGAGCAGCGGCAGCTCGTCGATGGCAAACCATTCCGGGAACAGCGGCGTGCCCACACTGTCCAGCAGGAAGCTGGCGCGTCGGTACAGGGCACCCCCGGATACCGCGCTGAGCAGATGACCGATCAACGAACGCGCGGTTTCGGCGGCAAACAACACCGGCACCTGGCCGGTAGGCAGCGAACGCGGCTGCAGCCGTGCCAGGGTGCGCTCGGCTGCCAGACGGCCCACGGCCTGCGGGCTGTCCAGGTCCTCACGGGCAATGGCGCTGGTATACCAGCCGTCACGCTGCATGCCGTCGCCCTGCCCGGCGATCAGCGCACAACCGATGGAATGGTGGCTGCTGCGGTCGCGGCCAATGAAGCCATGCGAGTTGGCATATACCGACAGGCTGCACGCGGTGGCTGCTGACGCACCGTCGGAGTTGCTGATGCGTGCGTCGCTTTCACGCCCGGCCGCTTCGCAGGCCAGTGCCAGGTCCAGCGCCTGCTCGGCGCTCAGCTCCCACGGGTGCCAACCGTCCAGGTCTGGAAACTGCGTGGCCATCAGCTCGGCATCGGCCAGGCCGGCGGCGGCATCGTCCTCGGTATGGCGGGCGATGGCGCAGGCCTGGGCGACGGTGGCGTCCAGGCTGGCGTCCTGCAGGTCGGCAGTGCTGGCGCTGCCCTTGCGCTGGCCGAAATACACGGTGACCGCAATACCTCGGTCATGGGTGGATTCCACCGTCTCCACCTCGCCCAGGCGCACGTTCACATCCAGCCCGCGGTCCTCGCTGCAGCTGACCTCGGCCTGGCTGGCGCCCATGGCGCGTGCCTTCTCCAGCAGCCGCTG
The DNA here is from genome assembly GCF_002477705.1 of Stenotrophomonas sp. UBA7606. Lineage (NCBI taxonomy): Bacteria > Pseudomonadati > Pseudomonadota > Gammaproteobacteria > Lysobacterales > Lysobacteraceae > Stenotrophomonas > Stenotrophomonas sp. UBA7606. The sequence goes on from NZ_DLJW01000002.1 coordinate 16,540, forward strand.
GGAGATGTCGGCGAGCTGCTCAAGCCGCTGCAGGCTGTCGTCGCTGCCGGCTGTATGGGTGGTAATGGCGTTCAATGCTTTATCCTTGTTGGCCGAACCCCTGCACTGCTGGCCGGCCAAGCTTGGCTGGGGCCAGCGTGTGAGGAGGGATTCCTCGTGAAGCCCGGCGACTGCCCGGCTTTCCTGTCATGAAGTTTAGTAGGTAGCAGCACGATGCGCGGACGCGATCAAGAAACCGGCGAATATTTGGGCGAAAGCCGCAGCCAGAACCGGCGCGATGCGCTGGAAGTACTGGCATTGGGTGAAAAGCTGGTGGAACTGACCCCGGCCCAGCTGGCCCGCCTGCCTATCCCGGAAGGCCTGCTGGAGCACATCGAGTACACCAAGCGCATCACCTCGCACGGCGCCCGCAAGCGCCAGCTGGCCTTCCTGGCCAAGCAGATGCGCCGCGAGGAAGACGAGACGCTGGAGGCCATCCGTGATGCCCTGGATGCCAACAGCGAGACCTCGCGCCGCGAGGTGGCGATCATGCACCGCATGGAGCGCTGGCGTGAGCGCCTGCTGGCCGAGGGCGACGTCGCCCTGGGCGAGCTGCTGGACGAATACCCGCAGGCCGACCGCCAGGCGCTGCGTACGCTGGTGCGCAATGCCCTGGCCGAAAAGGCCAAGAACAAGCCACCGCGCGCCTTCCGCGAGATCTACCAGGTACTGCGCGAGCTGATGCTGGTACCGGTGTTGAATGCCACCGCACAGGTTGCCGGTGAAGACGACGACGCCGATGACGAGGAAGGCGACGACGCGCAGGATTGATCCGGGCTGAGGGGTTTTCCGCCGGTTCGGCGAAAAACGTGCCCTCATCCGCCCCCGCCCTCGCGGGGGCAGGCTCTCCGGGCACCTTCTCCCGTATACGGGAGAAGGCATTGGGTCAGTGCTGTTTGAGCGAAGTCCGGGCCAGCCCCCAATGCACGCGTTCCCTTCTCCCGTTTACAAGGTCAAGAACAGGCGTTCGCCAGCCAAAGGCTTGTAACTGTTCGTACGCCCTGCGTGCTACGCAGGGCCGGGGCGCGAAGCGAGGTGCCCGAAGGACCTGCCCCCGCCAAGGCGGGAGGCGGCTGAGGGCAGCGCTCAAAGCCCCTCAAGCCTGGGTACCACCCACCGTCAGCCCATCAATCAGCAGCGACGGCTGGCCGACGCCTACCGGCACACTCTGCCCGTCCTTGCCGCAGATGCCCACGCCCTCGTCCAGGGCCAGATCGTTGCCGATCATGCGCACCTTCTGCATGGTTTCCGGGCCATTGCCGATCAGGGTCGCGCCCTTCACCGGCGCGGTGATTTTTCCGTCCTCGATCAGGTAGGCCTCGGTCGCCGAGAACACATACTTGCCGCTGGTGATATCCACCTGGCCGCCGCCGAAGTTGACCGCATACAGGCCCTTCTTGACCGAGCGGATCATTTCCTGCGGGTCATGCCCGCCCGCACGCATGTAGGTATTGGTCATGCGCGGCATGGTCATGTGCGCGAAGGACTCGCGGCGACCATTGCCGGTCGGCTTGACCCCCATCAGGCGGGCGTTGAGCGTGTCCTGCATATAGCCGACCAGGATGCCGTCCTCGATCAGCGTGGTGCACTGGGTCGGGGTGCCTTCATCATCGATGTTCAACGAGCCACGACGGCCATCCAGGGTGCCGTCATCGACAATCGTCACCCCTGGCGAGGCCACCCGCTCACCGATGCGGCCGGTATAGACGCTGGTGCCCTTGCGGTTGAAGTCGCCTTCCAGGCCATGGCCCACCGCTTCGTGCAGCAGCACGCCGGGCCAGCCCGGCCCCAGCACCACCGGCATCACCCCGGCCGGGGCCGGAATCGCCTCCAGGTTCACCAGTGCCTGCCGCAAGGCCTCGCGGGCAAAGGCTTCCGGGCGCTCGCCGGCGAACAGCTCTTCATAGCTGTAACGGCCGCCACCGCCGGCATAACCGGATTCACGGCGGCCGTTCTGCTCGACGATGACCTGCACGTTCAGCCGTACCAGCGGCCGCACATCGACCGCCAGCACGCCATCACTGCGCGCGATCAGCACGGTATCGACGCCACCGGACAGGCTCACCATCACCTGCTGCACGCGCGGATCGGCCGCTCGCAGGTAGCGGTCCACACGCTTGAGGACCTCCACCTTGGTTTCGTTGCCCAGGCTGTCCACCGGGTCCAGCGCCGGGTACAGCGCGCGGCCACCGCCGCGTACCAGCGAGCGCACGTTCTGCGCCCCGCCCTCGCGGGAAATGGCACGCGCCGACTGCGCGGCAGCCAGCAGCGCAGCGGGCTGGATATCGTCGGAATAGGCGAAACCGGTTTTTTCACCGGCAATGGCGCGCACGCCCACGCCCTGCTCGATGGAATGGGCGCCGTCCTTGACGATACCGTCCTCCACGCTCCAGCTTTCGCGCCGCGAATGCTGGAAATACAGGTCGCCAAAGTCGATACCCGGCCCCAGCAGGGTGCCGAAGGTGCGTTCAAGGCGGTTGGCGTCCAGCCCGGCCGGCAGCAGTAGGCGGGACTCGGCAAGGGTGAGTGCGTTGTCGGTCATGACATTCCAGATGGGGGCTGGGCGGCCAGAGGCAAGCCAGCGGGCAGTTCAGGGGCTGTTGGCGGCGGCCGGGGTGACGGCAGGTGGCGGCGTGCGCGGTGTGTCGCGGTCAATCACCTCCACCTTGGGCTCCTTCCAGGGCCCAGTCACCTTATAGGTTTTGGAGCCGATTTCGCCCAGCGGCTTGCTCAATACCGCGTTGGCGGCTGCGCCCACCGCTGCGCCCACCGGGCCACCGGCCACAGCGCCCACCACCGCAAGCAGATTGCCGGAACGCGGGTTCACGTCGATGGTCTGGTCAAACTGCTGGCTGCGCATGTCGGCCTGGCCACGGATACTGATGTCCGCTGCAGGTGCCTCGATGGCGATCTTGTCAGTGCTCGCCAAACCACCGGCGAAGCGCACCGAGCCCTCCACCTGGTTGAACGCCAGGCCCTTGGAGAACAGGTCGCGGAAATCGAACAGCAGGCGGCGCGGCAGCTGCGCCACACTGAGCAGGCCCAATACCCGGCCCGCGCCCGGCTCCACTTCCAGCAGTTGGCCATTGCGCAGTTTCATGTCCAGGCCACCTTCCAGGTTGGCCAGCTTGAAGGCCATCGGCCCGCCATCCCAACCCGCCTGCAACTGCAGTTGGCCTTCGCCCCCACGTACCTGGCCACCATAGGCCAGGCGCTGCAGCAGGTCACCGAGGTCCTCGCTCTTCACATCGGCGGTCATGTGGGTGCTGGCTGCATCGCCCAGGCCGCGCCACTGGCCGTGTACGTCGATGCTCTGCCTGGGTGCGCGCACCTGCAACTGCTGTACCTGCAGGCCGTCGGCCAGCGGCTGGGTACGCAGCCGCGCCTGCCCCAGCCGCACGCTGGCGAAGGCCAGGTCTTCGACATCCAGGGCCAGCGGCGGGATGTTGGCCGGATTGATCGGTGTGGCCGGGGTGTCCGACGACTCCGCCGTCGCCGCCTTGGCGGCCTGCCAATGCAGGCGATCCAGGCTGGCAGTTACCGTGCCGCCATCGGTATTGGGCACGCGCAGGGTGCCGGCCAGCGCCGGCCCCTCCAACTGCACCGCGATGGCATCGGCGCCGGGCCGCAACTGCAGCCGCGTCTGCGGGAAGTGGCCACCGATCAACAGCAGCTCATCGGCCAGTACATCGATCTGCTTCAATGCCAGCCCACCTTCGCCCCCGCTGTCACCACCGCGGGCAAGGCCGATCCATTCCAGTGCATCCAGCGACGGCGTGCGGCCGTTGACCAGCAGGCCGTCGACAGGGGGCTCCTGGGTGACCTTGTCACTGCCCATGGTGACCTGCACGCCGGTCCTGCCAGCGCTGCTGCGTGCGGCCAACGCCATCAGTTTGCCGAACGCCACGTCGATACGGCCCGCGCCCATCGGCAACGCCGCCTGCACCGTGGTCGGCAGGCCATCGGCCGCCGGCTTGTCCAACGGTGCCGGCAACTGCAGGCGGGTACCGCGAAGGTCCGAATGCAGGGTCAACATCGTCGGCGCCGATGCCTTCACTCCCGCCGCCTCCCTGGGAAGGGTCACCCCCACCGTCCATTGCGAGCTGCCATGGATATAGGGCTTGAGCCAATCCAGCTCCGGTGCGCGATCCAGCAACTTGCCGGCATCGAGCATCGCGCCCAGCTCGGCCTCGAAAGCATTGCCGGGCTGCTGGGTGAAACCACCGGCACGCAGGGCCAGTACGCCATCGCGGTCCTGGTGACGCACCTGCAGGGCCGCTGCGTCGAAGCCATCGTCGCTGTAAACCACCTTGCCGTGTACATTGTCGAACTGCAGGTCCCAGCGTTTGTCGGCCAAATGTGCACCACGCAGCTCCACGTCGCCGCGCAGCTGGCTTGCCCCGTCTTCGTGGTGCAACGGCAACATCAGGTCGAAGTTGACCGCAGCGGGGCCGGCAACGCTGAGGTTGTCCAGGGTTTCGCCATAGCTGGCCTGCAGCGGACTCTGCCGCAGCATCGCCAGCAGATGGGCACTGTCATCAACGGTACTGGCCTGCACATGCAGTTTGGACTCGCCGAAATCAGCGATGCCTGCCTGCATGCTGGCGACCTTGACGCCCCCCAGTTCGCCGCGCCCCTTGAGCTCGAAACCATTGGCGATGAAGTCGATATCGGCGTCCACCTGGCGCATCACCGGCCAATGCGCGTTGAAGCCGATGCTGCCATTGTCAATATGGCCGCCAGCTTCAAAGCGCCCGTTGTGGCCCGTGAAAGGCCAGTCATCCAGATCGCCCACCGCCAGGCCCACACCGTTGCGCAGATGGCCATCGACCAGTGCCGCATCCAGCCAGTCCACTGCCGCCTGGCTCATGTGCGAGCGCACCCAGAAGCCCTTGGCTGCCGTCATCGGCACATCATCCAGCGCCGCGGCCAGGTTGATCCACGGGCGCGTGCCATCGCCCTGGAACCACATGCCGCCACGGACGTTGGCCGCATAGTCCTTGCCCTGCACCCGCAGTGCCGGGGTGCCTATCTGCCAACCCGCACCCTCGCGCCAGCCCACCAGTTGCCCGGACAGGTGCAGCTCGTGCAGCACGCCAAACCCGGTAGGCCAATCGAAGCGCACCAGGTGTTCAGGGGTCAGTGCCAGCGAAAACGCATCGGCATCCCCCTCGAAGTGCCCACGCAGACCACTGATACCCGGGCTGCCACCGACGGCGGCAAAACTGGCGTCCAGCAGTTCGCCGCTGGCGCGCACCGGGCCGTCACGGCTGCCGGCGATGCTGACATCGGCAAACCGCAGCGACGGCTGCGACTTGTACAGCCAGCCGCGCAGGCTGGGCTCGAGCGCGTCGCTGAGCGCCACTACCTGCAACAACGGGCCCACATCGACCTGCTTGCCCTGCAGCGCGAAGTGCTCGCCGTTGGCCAGCAGCAGGCCATCGAGCACCTGCTCGCCGCGCGGGCCGGCGATGCGCAGCCGCGGCGCGTCCAGCCGCCAGCCACCGGCAATGGCGCTCCAACGCGCGCGCAGTTCCAGCTTGTCAAAACTCGCCTGCGCGATGGTCTTGCTGCCGGCCAGCGCGGCACCGCTCAATACGACCTTGTCCAGCTCACCCTCGGCGGTGACCGCCACCACCCGCTTGTCCTGCAAGCGCACCCAGGCATGCAGCTCCCCCTGCCCTTGGCTGGCCTGCACCCCGGCCACCCGCAGCAACGGCGACCAGGCCAGCAGATCGGCCGGCTCGGCTGACAACCACGCTTGGCCATCACCGTGCCTGCGATCGAAATCGACAACGGCGGTCAACGGCGGCGCAGCGGTATCGATCCATCCCTTGGCCCCGACACGCAGACGTTCACCCTGCACACGCAGGCGCAGGTCGATGCGCGGTATGCGGGTCTGCAGGCCAATCGAAGGCGCCTGCACCTGCAACTGGCCGCCAATGACCTGCAGTTCACCCAGCCGCCGCAGGCTGTCCAGCGGGTCGCCGCCGGTCGTGGTGCTGGGCAGGCCCTGCACCGACCAGCGGCCGTCTTCACCACGCTGCAGGGTCAGCGCAAGCCCGCGCAGGCGCAGCTCGGTCAATGGCGCACCCGGCAACAGGCCCGAGTACACCGCCACCAGCACTTCAGCCTGACCGATACGCACGCCCTGGCCCTGGCCGATGCGCAGGCCATCGAGCTGCAGCAGCGGCCCACGCCGGGTCCAGCGCGCCTGCAGATGGTCGAACGCCACCGGTTGCCCGGCGCGTTCGCTCAGCCAGGCCGCCACCTTGTCCGGATGCGACTGCACCGCCGGCAACAACTGGCTCAGGGTGCCCACCAGCAAGGCCACGGCCACCAGCATGATCGCCAACGCAATCAATGCGTAGCGACGTACACGGCGCAGGCGGTGGCGCAACAGCGGAGTCATCAGCGCTGGCCGCAGGCTCCGCGGGCAGCGTGGATGCGCTTACAGAAGTACGACATCGAACTGCTCTTGCAGGTACTGGTCATCGGCCTGGAAGCGGATGCTCTTGCCAAGGAACTCTTCCAGCTCCGCCACCGCTGCCGATTCCTCATCGGTGATGCGCGCGACCACCTTGCTGGAGGCGATCACCAACAGGCGCGCGGCCTCGAACTGGCGCACGGCGCGGGTGATCTCGCGGAATATCTCGTAGGTCACCGTTTCGGCGGTCTTGATGCTGCCGCGGCCGCTGCACTGCGGGCAGGTTTCCGACAGCTGGCGCTCCAGGCTTTCCACCGTGCGCTTGCGGGTCATTTCCACCAGCCCCAGCGGCGAGAAGTCGTAGACCGTGGTCTTGGCGTGGTCGCGGGCCAGCGCCTTCTCCAGCGTGCGCAGCACCTGGCGGCGGTGCTCGGCATCGTCCATGTCGATGAAGTCGATGATGATGATGCCGCCCAGGTTGCGCAGCCGCAGCTGGCGGGCAACCGTCTGCGCCGCTTCCAGGTTGGTGCGGAACACGGTTTCTTCCAGGTTGCGCTGGCCGACGAAGGACCCGGTATTGACGTCGATGGTGGTCATCGCCTCGGTCTGGTCGATGACCAGATAGCCACCGGACTTGAGCGGCACCTGCTTGTTCAAGGCACGGACGATCTCGTCCTCGACCCCGAACATGTCGAAGATCGGGCGGTCACCGGTATACAGCTCCAGCTTCTCGCCCAGCACCGGCATGTACTTGGCCACGAAGGCCTGCAGTTGGCTGAAGGTTTCCTTGGAGTCGACCTTGACCTTGTCCACGTCCTTGCGGATCAGGTCGCGCACCGAGCGCAAGGGCAGGCTCAGGTCCTCGTAAATGATGCTGCACGGCGGTGCCTCGCGGCCGCGCCGCTCCACCACCGCCCAGACCCGCGACAGGTAGGAGATGTCTTCTGCCAGGGCCTCGGCCGGCTGGCCTTCGGCATTGGTGCGCACGATGTAGCCGTAGCCACCATGCTGGGCCGAGATCTCGGTGACCAGCGACTTCAGCCGGGCACGCTCGGTCTCGTCCTCGATACGCGCCGACACGCCCACCATCTTCGACTGCGGCAGCAGCACCAGGTAACGCGACGGGATGCTGATCTGGGTGGTCAGGCGCGCGCCCTTGGTGCTGATCGGGTCCTTGACCACCTGCACCACCACGTCCTGGCCATCGCGCAGCAACTCCACGATCGGCACCGACGATGGCAGTGGCAGGCTGGGTGCGGTTTCCTCGGTGTCGGCGGCCACCGGGGCCGGACGCACCACGTCATTGGCGTGCAGGAACGCCGCACGGTCCAGGCCCACCTCGACAAAGGCCGCCTGCATGCCCGGCATTACCCGCTGCACCTTGCCCTTGTAGATGTTGCCGACCACGCCACGGCGCCAACCGCGCTCGATGTGCAGTTCCTGCAGCATGCCGTTCTCGATCACCGCCACGCGGGTTTCGCGCGGGGTGACGTTCACCAGGATTTCTTCGGACACGTCCCTCATTCCCCCTTGTCCATGGAATCGTCGGCCGCGCCTGCGGCAAAGGCCGCCAGCAGCGCAGCGGTCTGTTGCAGCGGCAACCCCATCACCCCGGAGTAGCTGCCCGCCAAATGGCTGATGAAACGTTCCGCGCCGCCCTGGATGGCGTAGGCGCCGGCTTTGCCCATCGGCTCACCGGTGGCCACATAGGCCTGGATCTGCGCTGGGCTCATCGGCGCGAATGTCACCTCCGACACCACCGTTTCCAGCGCATGGCGCCCATGGGCCGCCAGTGCCACCGCGGTGATCACCCGGTGGCTGCGCCCGGCCAGCGAGGCCAGCATGGCCTCGGCGTCGGCGGCATCCACCGGTTTGCCATAGACGCGGTCATCCAGCACCACCTCGGTGTCCGAGCCCAGCACCACCGCCTGCGGGTCGTCACCCACAAGGGCCAGGCCTGCCTGTGCCTTGTCCAGCGCCACCCGGCGCACATAGGCTTCGGCGGCCTCCCCCGGGGCACGCTGCTCCGGCACCTCGAGATCGAGTGCGCAGAAAGGCATACCAAGGCGGGACAGCAGTTCGTTTCGGCGGGGGGAGCGGGAGGCGAGATAAAGCATCGGGAAAGCATAACCCGGGCCAGCAACCTGAATGATCGGCATTGCCGGCAAAGTGACGCCGACCCCATCATGGCTCACCACCCGTTCATCGCCCTATGTTCATTTTCACGATCCAGACAAGGAGGATCACCATGCGCCGTACCACCCTCGCCCCGCTGCTGCTGTCCCTGTCACTCGCCCTGGGAGCCTCGATGACCGCCAATGCCCAAACCGTACCCGCCGTGGTGGCCAGTGATGCCACCTTGCTGAACATTTCTGCCCAGGCCGAAGCCAAGCGGGTGCCTGACGTGGCCACTCTGTCGGCCGGCGTGGTCACCCAGGCCGTCGACGGCAACACCGCCATGCGCGAGAACGCCGTGCAGATGGACAAGGTGATGGCTGCGATCAAGGCCGCCGGCATTGCCGAGCGCGACATCCAGACCAGCGGCATCAACCTCAGCCCGCAGTACCGCTATGCCGACAACGAAGCGCCGAAGATCACCGGCTACCAGGCCAACAACACGGTCAGCCTGAAGGTGCGCGACATCACCAAGCTCGGCAAGGTGCTGGACAGCCTGGCCGCACAGGGTGCCAACCAGATCAACGGCCCCAGCTTCGAGATCGACCAGCCCGAGCCGGTCTATGACGAAGCCCGCCTGGCCGCGCTGAAGAAGGCCCAGGCCCGTGCCGAAACCTATGCCAAGTCGCTGGGCTTGCGCGTGCGTCGCATCGTCAGCATCTCCGAGGGCAACCAGGGGGGCTTCCGGCCGATGCCGATGATGGCGATGGCCGCTGGCCGCAGCGCCAAGGCGGAAATGGACACCGCCGTCTCGCCGGGCGAAAGCAGCGTCTCGGTCAGCCTGGACGTGGTGTTCGAACTGGGCCGCTGAGCAAACCAGCAACAACCACCGGAACGGCGCCTGCGGGCGCCGTTCCTGTTTCCTGCGGCGCAACGCGCGGCCGCCAAACTGTCCGCCAGCTGACCAGGAACAACGCTACGGCTTGTCGAAACCGTGAATAACAGGCGCACTGCAGCTACGGGACGCAAACCAGCAACCCCGTCCCGTGTCATCGCGCGTTGTTCTCTGTCACACGCCCACGCATGGAGGTGCAAGATGGTCCGTACACAGCACGGCAGCACGTCTTTCCATTTCGAACCGGCACGCATCCTGGCCTATAGCGCCGCCATCGCCCTGCACCTGCTGGCGGCGGCCCTGTTGTTGATACCACTGGCACAGGCACCGATACGCAGCGAACCGGCGCGCGAGGCACGCTGGCAGGTCCCCGAGCCCAAGCCGTTCATCCCCACCCCGCCCACCCCCATCCCGCAGGTACCGGTCACGACCAAGACGCCGCCACCGGCACGCCAACCCGTGCTGCAGGCCCCGGTGGACACCGCACCGCTGCCGATCTTCGCCACCGACGCGGTCATCACCCTGCCAACCGATGTGGCCCCTGCCGACCCCCAACCCTCGAGCGAGGTGGGCCCTGCTGGAACCTCTGCCCCGTTGGAGGGCGTGCAACTGCGCTATCTGAGCGCCCCACCACCGAGCTACCCGCGTGATGCCCTGCGCGCTGGCGCCGAAGGCACGGTGATCCTGCGGGTATTGGTAGGCGAAGACGGCGTGCCCGTGCAGGTGACGGTGGAACGTGGCAGCGGCAACCGCAGCCTGGATACCGCCGCCCGCACCCAGGTGTTGCGTCACTGGAAGTTCCAGCCCGCCACCGACGGCGGCCGTGCGGTTCAGGCTTATGGCCTGATCCCGGTGGATTTCAAGCTGAATTGAGGGCCGGATCACAGAGCGGGGGAGGATTTCTAAACCGCAACGAAAGAGCGGTCGGAAATCAGCCCGCCATTAATTGATTTTTCACAAGATCCTCACTCCTGAAAAACATAGATTCGCGGCCGTCGATGTTCGTCGGCCGCGTTTTTTTGCGGCCTTTATCACTGCAGTTCCTTTTGGAGAGAAGACTGTGAAACATCCGACCCGCATCCGCAGCAACCGACTTAGTAGCGCAATCTGCCTGACGATAACGCCCGCGCTTCTAGCCGCGGCAGCTTCCTCGGCCATCGCTCAGGAATCCGAGAAGCCCACCACGCTTGATCGCGTCACCGTCACCGGCTCCAATATTCCACGTACTGATACCGAGACGCCTTCCCCAGTGCAGGTTATTACCCGCCAGGAGATCGATCGAACCGGCAAGGGCAATGTGGCCGAGTACCTGCAGACCCTGACCGCCGACGGTGCCGGCTCCATCCCGAAGACCTTCGGCAATGGCTTTGCTGGCGGCGGTGCAGGCATTTCCCTGCGCGGACTGGGCGCAGGATCAACACTTGTTCTGTTGAACGGCCGTCGCATGGCTACCTATGGACTGGCGGACGATGGCCAGAAAGTTTTCACCGACCTGAGCACCATCCCACTGGATGCCGTTGAGCGCATAGATGTGCTCAAGGATGGTGCTTCAGCCATCTATGGCTCCGACGCCATAGCCGGTGTGGTCAATATCATCCTGCGCTCGGATTTCACCGGTGCAATACTGCGTGGTTCCTACGGCTTATCCGGGGACAGTGATGGCGACCAACGCAAAGCGACACTGACGGCAGGTACCGGCAGCTTGGCCGAAGACGGCTGGAACGCATTCTTCAGCCTGGACGTGGGCAAATCCGACGCCATCCGCACCTCGGACCGACGCGACCGGAAGTGGATCGGCACCGGCGATCTTCGGCGTTGGGGTTATGACATCGATGGAAGTCAGTTCCTGGGCGGCGCCTTCAACGGCACAGCCGGCCAAGGCTCCTCGCCCACCGGCAGCATTTACGCCCCGGATGGAACCATCGAAAGCCTGCCAGGCTGCGCCGCCCTTTCGAGTGTTACGCCACAGGATTCACGCGGGGGCTGCGTGTGGGACCAGACCCAATTCCGTGACCTGGCGCCCGAAGAAAAGTACGTCAATCTATTTACCCGCGCCACCTTCGCCTTTGGGGACAGCTCCGAAGCCTATGTTGAAATGGGCTACTCGAAGAAGCAGACTCGTTTCCAGAACACCCCGTCAAACATCTCCGGCAGCTGGGGCTACCCAGGCGGCCCCGTCAATGCCAACAGCGGCCCCGGCGCGGTGATGCTGGGCCCGGATCATCCCGACAATCCGTACGATGAAGCCGTGCGCGTTCGCTACTCCGCTTTTGATGTCGGCCCACGCGTAACCAACAACACCAACGAGTTCTTCCGCTTCCTCGCCGGCGTCAAAGGCACTTGGGGAGACTGGGACTATGACACCGCCTACCTGCATTCGAGCACCAATCTGGTGAACAAGCGTGATGGGTTCCTTCGCTACAGTGCAGTGCGCTGCGTGCTGGAAGACCCCAACTGCGCCGCGGGCGTGTGGAACATCGGACAGGGGTCCGAAAGCAATCCACAGAGCCTGTACGACTACATCTCCCCCACCATCAGCGCTCGCGCCAAGAGCGAGTTGGACATGTTCGACTTCAAGGTTTCGCGCTCCCTGGCTGACCTTGCCGGCGGCCCCCTGGGATTGGCGCTGGGCACGGAGTGGCGCAAGACCAGCAACTCACTGACCCCCCAGACCTACACCGACCAAGGCGACATCATAGGCTTGGGCTATTCAGCCTATGACGGCACCCAGAATGTATACGCAGCTTATGCCGAACTGTCGGCGCCGGTATTGCAGCAACTTGAGCTCAATGCAGCCATCCGCTACGACAAGTATGAAAGCGGCGATGGGGCGGTGAAGCCAAAGGTGGGCTTCAAGTGGAATCCAAGCGAATGGTTCGCTCTTCGCGGGACATACGCGGAAGGTTTCCGCGCCCCCAACCCGGCGGAGAACGGCGACGGCGGCCTGGCAGCATTCTCGCGCGCCAATGACCCTGTCCGTTGCCCCAACGGCACCCCAGCCCCTGGCGCCACCCAGGCGGATTGCGGCCTGCAGCCGGTGGCGATCATCACTCGCCCTAACAAAGACCTGAAACCCGAAGAGTCAAAGAGCTACTCACTGGGTATCGTTCTGCAACCCACCAGAACAACCTCGGTCACGATTGATGCATGGCGAATCAAGCGCACCGACGAAATCGCCCAAGGCGATACCTCTGCGGCAATCCTGGCCGGCAACGTGCTGCGCGACACCAACCTGCTGAATGGCGTGCCGGGCACCGGGTCGATCCTCGCGGTCAACACCTCCTACGTCAACGCTGCCCAATCCGAAGTCGAGGGTGTTGACTTGGATATCCGCCAGGACATCCCGCTGGGCAATGCCGGCGATCTACGCCTGGATGCGCAGTGGAGCCACACCAGCAAGTTCGAGCGCACTGATGGTGGTGACACCAGCGACTACGCAGGTACGCACGGCAACTGTGACGTTACCAACTGCATCGGCACGCCAAAGGACCGCGGCAACTTCGGCGTTACATGGAATTACGACGCCTGGTCGGTCAGCGGCATCGTCAACTACATCGCAAAAATGGAGAACAAGGACAAGCGCGGCGGCGACTACTTGTCGTTCTACGCCAACGGCGATCCGGTGAAGGAAATTCCATCGTTCACCACCTTCGACCTGTCCGGTCGCTGGAATGTCACCGAAGCCTTCGAACTCAGTGCATCGGTGCAGAACGTATTTGATCGCATCGCCCCGCTCGACCCAGCCACCTACGGTGCTATCAACTATAACCCGCTGCACTACAGCGGCGCAGTGGGCCGTTATTTCACACTCGGCGCCAAGTACACGTTCAAGTAACCGTTCAAGTAACCGTTCAGGGGCACTGTGCCAGCCGCCCCTGCCCCCCCCCTGAAACGCCGCGAGCAATCGCGGCGTTTCGTTTCTGCCACCCCGTTCTTGCATTCCATGTCCGCAATGGATGGAAACGGCACACACTGATGCCTGCCAACCAAAGGGTGACCACGACAGTTCATGGATGCGAACACGCCCGCCACGGATCTGCTCCGCACCTTGATTCGCCGCTTTCTGGCGCAGCCTGCATCAATGCAGCAAGCCACGGATGCCTTTGCCGGCCTCACCGCAGCCAGCAACATGCTGCAGCCCTTTGCGCTGGAGCGGATGGAACGGCAGATTCGCGAAGAGATCATGGCCAACAACGCCGCAGCCTGCCCACCGCGCTGGGGGCGGCAAGCGCCGCCCCGCCCACTTACGTGGCTGGATCTTTGCAACGCGGACGGCTATGTGCGGGAACGCTGCCTCCGCTGCTTGGGCCCGGCACCAAGCGCCTTTTTCATGAGCCTGGCGATACGACGCCTCAATGATTGGGTTCCCGAAGTCCGCGCATCGGCAAGGGAGAACCTTTTCCGCATTGCCTCCATCTCGGAGCCTTCTCATGTTGCTGGAGCCCTGGGTCAACTGCTTGCCACCATGAACACCTGGGGCCGGATGCAAGCCGATGAGTCGCGGGTAGTTGGACACCTCATGGCTATCGAAGCGGTAGCCGGCACTCTCATCCGCCAGATCATCCAGACTACGAACGGTCCGCAGGCAGCGATACTTGTGCAAGCTGCACGCACACAGGCACTGGATCACAGCCTGCTCGATCTGGCCACCCAGGCAGCACAACCGGCCGTACGCGCAACCGCATATCGCTTCCTGCTGGAAGATCGTGCCACTTGGGCCAGCGGTCGGGCGTGGGTCTGGACGGATCTGACATGGTGCAAGGGCAGGTTTGAACCCGTGTTCGCCCGGCGCCAGCTGACGTCAAACTGGCCCGCACAAACTGTCCTGAAGTCCGCACTGGAAGATCGCTCCCCTCATGTAAGGCGCGTCGGCGGACAATTTCTGGCCAAACATCTGGACATGCCTGACGCCGGTGCGTGCGCAGCGCGTTTGGCCGCAGACCGCTCGTCACAGGTAGCCGTGTGGGGACGCCATGCGCTGACCCGGCTGACGGAAGATCCCCGGTCGTCCGCTGCTACGACACCCTGATCAGCATCTTCCAGGCGAAAAAAAACCTGCATCCATGGATGCAGGTTTTTTTCAAATCCTGGCGCCCGAAGTTGGACTCGAACCAACGACCCCCTGATTAACAGTCAAGTGCTCTAACCGGCTGAGCTATTCGGGCGGGGAGGCGCATTCTATACGTTAATCACGCGCGATGGTAGGGGTGATTGGCCAACATTGCCGCTGCGCGATACAGCTGTTCGGCCACGACCAGCCGCACCAGCATGTGCGGCAAGGTCAGCGGGCCGATCGACCACTTCTCGTCGGCCACCGCCGATACCTCTGCCGCGTGTCCTTCTGGCCCGCCGATCAGGAAGGCCAGGTCCCTGCCCTGCGTCCGCCAGTGTTCCAGGCGCTGCGCCAACTGCTCGGAGCTGAGCTGCCGACCTGGCACGTCCAGCGCCACCACATAGGGATTTTTCGGCAACGCCGCCAGCACCCGCTTGCCCTCGTCCTCGATCGCCCGGCGCGGATCACGGCCCTTGCCGCGCAGACCGGGCTCGATCTCCACCAACTCCAACGGCAGCCAATGCGACAGGCGCTTCTGGTACTCGGCAAAGCCCTGCGCCACCCAGGCCGGGGCCCGTTCTCCGGTGGCGATCAACCTGGCTTTCATGGCGCGGCTCCTGTTGGGGATCAAATGAAAACGGCGCCCTGCGGCGCCGTCGGGGGCACTACGGCAAGGCCACTCAGGCCTGCGCGTCGTCCTCGTCATCGGCGACCGGCGGCTGGTCACCCACGGTCCACAGGCGCTCCAGCGCATAGAACTCACGCACGCGCGGCAGCATGACGTGGACGATCACATCGCCCAGGTCGACCAGTACCCACTCGGCCTCGCGCTCGCCTTCCACACCCAGCGGCATGACGCCCAGCTGCTTGGCAAAACGCACCACCTCATCGCCAATCGACTTGACGTGGCGGGTCGAGGTGCCGGAGGCGATCACCAGATAGTCGGCGACGCTGGACTTGCCGCGGACATCGATCTCCACGGTGTCCTTGGCCTTGATCTCTTCCAGGCCGGCATGGACGGCAGCCAGCAGTGCCGGGACGGAGGGTGCCGGGTTGGGCAATTGGGTCTTGATGACTTGGGCTTCGGTGGTCAAAGCGGGAGAACTCGATGAATAAGGGGGCGATTATAGAGAACCCGGCCGCAGCCGGCATTCACGACGGTTGGCAAGCGTACAGGCCCTGCGCCTGGATGTAGTCTGCCACTGTCGGCGGCAGCAGTGGCCGCCAGTCGCCGCTCGCGGCGATCAGCGCGCGCACGGCGGTGGCCGATTCGGCGTGCAGCGGCTGGCGCATGCGCCATACCTTGCCTGCCGGCGCCTGCGCCAGGGCGGACGCAGACGCTACCCAGGCCCGTTCCAGATGTGTGGCCAGCAATGCCGGCAGTTCCCCGTCCAGGGCACTGCCCGGGCGTTCGGCCACCACGATATGCGCCAACGCCAGCAGGTGCTCCCATTCATGCCAGGTGGGCAGGCCCAGCAGGCTGTCGGCCCCCATCAGCAGGACGATGGGCTGTTGCCGGCCCAGTCCCGAACGCAGTTCACGCAGGGTGTCCACGGTCCAGGACGGCACGCCCGGGTGCCGCTGGGCACGCTCAAGCTCGCGCAGATCCACCTGCAGCTGCGGGTGGCCAGCAACGGCCAGCTGCAGCATGTGCGCCCGCTGGGTGGCATCGGCGCCCGGTGGCGGGCGGTGCGGCGGATCCGCCGCCGGCATCAGCCGGACTGGACCGTGCAGCGCCCGGGCGGCCCCCAGGGCAATGGCCAGATGACCGTTATGCACCGGATCGAAGGTGCCGCCATACAGCACCAGCAGCCCAGCGGCAGACGCTGCCGCCTCAGCGGGCATTGCGCACCAGCAGCCTGACCGCGCGCGCCTCGGCCAGCGCCAGCAGCAAACGCTCCAGTGCCAGCCATGCATCGCCGTCGGCACGCCCTTTGGCGATGCGGTCGATCTGCGAGGCTTCGGCGACAAAGCGCTCCCAGCGACGTGGATCGGGGTGCCGTTGCAGCGCGCGCTTGAACGGCGCCTGGCGCGACTCCCAGATGCCCTTGGACTTCATCTCACCGGCAAGATTGCCACCGGCGGCCTGCACCCGCGCCAGCCCGGCGGTGAGTAGCAGTTCGCGGATCAGGATGGGCATCAGCGCGGCCACTGCCTCGCCTTCGGCACGCAAGCCGGCCAGCATCCGCGTCACCGCGGTGGCCTGCCCCGAGAACGCCGCCTCGCTGAGCCGGAACACGTCATAGCGCGCGGCATCGGCCACCAGCGCGTCCATCTTCGCCACGTCCAAGGGCTGGCCATCGGCCAGCAGGGCCAGCTTGTCGATCTCCTGCGCAGCCGCCAGCAGGTTGCCTTCCACCCGCTCGCTCAGCCGCTGTACCGCCGCCGGCTCGGCGCGCAGGCCCTTGGCCCGAAGGCGCCGCTCGATCCAATCACCCAGCTCATGGGGTTTGATGGCCCAGGCCACCGACAACACGCCAACCTTGTTGACCGCCTCGGTCCATTTGCCCTGGTGTGCCTTGCTCCACTCACCGGCGGTGATCAGCAGCACCACATCCGCGGGTGGCCGTGCACAGAAGTCGCTGATGACCTCGGCGCCCTCCTTGCCCGGCTTGCCATTGGGCAGGCGCACCTCGACCAGGCGGCGGGCGCTGAACAGACTGGGCGCATTGAAGCTGGAGGACAGCTGCCCCCAGTCGAAATCACGCCCGTCGGCATCAAACACCTCGCGCTCGCCGATACCCTCGGCGCGCGCCTTGGCACGCACCGCATCGGCGGCCTCGATGACACGCAGCAGTTCAGGCCCGGCGATCAGATAGACCGGCGCCAGCGCCTGCCCGGCCGCCTGGCTGGAAAGTTGTTCGGGGCGTAGTTCCATCAGCAACGCCCCCCATCAGGCCAAGGCAGCAACAACTCAGCCCTGACCATCCTTGCTCCCGGCAGCCGGTTGTTGCTTGGCCTTTTCCAGGTCCGCGCGCACCACGCTGTCGATGCGGCGCAGGATCGAGGCGGACATCTCGCGGCGCAGTTCATCGGCCAGGATCTCGCGCTCGGTGGTGGTGCCGGTGTCGTCATCGGGCTGCGACACGTAGTCACGCGACAACTCGATCACCTGCTCCGGTACGACCGGGGTGCCATCGGGATGGTTGAACTGGAAGATCACCGCATACCGCAGGCTGTATTCCTGCGAGCGGCCGCGCTCATCGATGGCGATGGGGCGATCACCCCAGCGCTCGGAACGGACCAGCAGGCGGGCAACGCCGGTACTGGCCTGGGCAGCGGGCGTCTCATCGTCGACCACTGCCGCACCCGAGGCGCGCAGCCCGCGTGACAACAGCTTCACCAGCTCGCTGTAACGCGTGGTGGACTCCACCTTCACCGCCGGCATGTCAGCGGGCAGCACCAGCTTGTTGCGCAGATGGAAACCACAGCCGGTGAGGCCGGCAGCGAGGAACAGTGCGATCAGGTATCGGGTCATGGACACAGTCTGGATGAGCAGGCCGGGAGCGGCAATAGCAGGGCCGCATCTTCGCGCATCGGGGGTGAACGCGGATGAATCCGCGTTGACGCCAAAGGACACAGCGGCTGCGCCGCAGGGGCGCGCTGCCGCCGCCAACGCAGCCTGTCACCGCGCAGCCCGGCTGGGCAGACGTGGTGACAGGCCTGGCGCCGGCTGCAACCGGCAATGGCTCAGCCGGCGACGATATTGACGATCTTGCCCGGCACGATGATGACCTTGCGGATGCTCAGCCCGTCGAGGAACTTGGCCGTGTTCGGCTCTTCCTTGGCGAGGGCTTCGATCTGCTCGCGCGCGGCATCGGCAGCGACTTCGATGGTGCCACGCAGCTTGCCGTTGACCTGCACCGCCAGGGTCAGCGAATCCTTGACCAGGGCAGCACTGTCCACCTGCGGGAACGGCTGGTCTTCCAGCAGCGTCTCGGCATGGCCCAGCAGCTGCCACATGGCGTGGCAGGCATGTGGGGTGATCGGGTTCAGCAGCAGCACCGCAGCCTGCAGGGCCTCCTGGCGCACTGCACGGCCCTGCGCACTGGCGTCGTCGAACTTGGCCAGGGCGTTGAGCAGCTCCATCACCGCGGCAATGGCGGTATTGAAGGCGTGGCGGCGGCCGTAGTCGTCACTGACCTTGCCGATGGTCTCGTGGGTCTTGCGGCGCATGGCCTTCTGCCCCGCATCCAGTGCCGCGGCATCCAGCGCCGGTGCCGCCCCGTCAGCGACGTGCTTGTGCACCATCGCCCACAGACGGCGCAGGAAGCGCGCCATGCCGTCCACACCGGCCTCGTTCCACTCCAGCGACTGTTCCGGCGGCGCCGCGAACATCGAGAACAGGCGCACGGTGTCGGCACCGTACTTGGCGACCATGGTCTGCGGGTCGACGCCGTTGTTCTTGGACTTGGACATCTTCTCGGTGCCGCCGATCACCACCGGCTGGCCGTCCGTGCGCAGGGTCGCGCCGGTGATGCGGCCGCGCTCGTCGCGCACCGTGTCCACGTCGGCCGGGTTGAACCAATCCTTGGAGCCGTCGCTGTTCTGGCGGTAGAAGGTCTCGGCGATGACCATGCCCTGGCACAGCAGGTTCTGCGCCGGCTCGTTGCTGTCCACCATGCGTGCATCACGCAGCAGCTTGTGGAAGAAACGGAAATACATCAGGTGCAGGATGGCGTGCTCGATGCCACCGATGTACTGGTCCACCGGCAGCCAGTAGTTGCCGCGCTTGTCCACGGCTTCGCGGGCACCCGGCGAGGTGTAGCGGGCGTAGTACCAGCTCGACTCCATGAAGGTGTCGAAGGTGTCGGTTTCGCGCTCGGCCGCGCCGCCGCAATCCGGGCAGGTGGTCTTGCGCCATTCCGGGTCGGCCTTGATCGGCGAGCCGGTACCGTTGAGTGTCACGTCTTCCGGCAGGATCACCGGCAGCTGGTCTTCCGGCACCGGCACCGCGCCACACTTGTCGCAGTAGATCACCGGGATCGGGCAACCCCAGTAACGCTGGCGGCTGACGCCCCAGTCGCGCAGGCGGTAATTGATGCGGCGCTGGCCCTGGCCCTTGCGCTCGAAACGCTCGGCCAGTGCCTCGAACGCGCCCTGGAAATCCAGGCCATCGAACTCGGCCGAATTGACCAGTTCGGTCTCGCGGGTCTTGTCGCCGTACCAGTCCTGCCAGCGGCTGGCGTCATAGCTGCGCTCGTCGTCGTTCTTCGGCGACTTCAGCGCGATGACCTGCTTCTTCGGCAGGCCGTACTTGCTGGCGAATTCGAAATCACGCTGGTCATGGCCGGGCACGGCCATCACCGCGCCGGTGCCGTAGCCCATCAACACGAAATTGGCGACCCAGATCGGCACCTGCTCGCCACTGACCGGATGGATGGCCTTCAGGCCGGTGTCCATGCCGCGCTTTTCCTGGGTTTCCAGTTCCGCCTCGGAGACACCCCCCTGCTTCAGCTCGGCCAGCATGGCGGCCAGCTGCGGGTTGTTCTTTGCGGCATGCACGGCCAGCGGGTGTTCACCGGCGATGGAGACGAAGCTCACGCCCATCACCGTGTCCGGGCGAGTGGTGAACACGCGCAGCGGGTCCAGTGCGGCACCGTCCACGTCACGCACGTCGAACTGGATTTCCAGGCCTTCGGAACGGCCGATCCAGTTGCGCTGCATGGTCTTGACCGAGTCCGGCCAACCCGGCAGTTCGTCCAGGCCGTCCAGCAACTCCTGGGCGTAATCGGTGATGCGCAGGAACCACTGCGGGATCTCCCGCTTTTCCACAAGCGCACCGGAACGCCAGCCGCGGCCGTCGATGACCTGCTCGTTGGCCAGCACGGTGTTGTCGACCGGGTCCCAGTTCACCACCGAGTTGCGGCGGTAGGCCAGGCCCTTGCGCATCAGGCGGGTGAACATGCGCTGCTCGTGGACGTAATAGTCCGGTGTGCAGGTGGCGAATTCGCGCGACCAGTCGATGGCATAGCCCAGCGACTTGAGCTGGCTGCGCATGTGGCCGATGTTGGCATAGGTCCACTTGGCCGGCGCGGTCTTGTTCTTGATCGCGGCGTTCTCGGCCGGCAGGCCGAAGGCGTCCCAGCCCATCGGCTGCAGCACGTTGTGGCCGGTCATGCGCTTGTAGCGGCTGATGACGTCGCCAATGGTGTAGTTGCGCACATGGCCCATGTGCAGCGCACCGGACGGGTACGGAAGCATCGACAGGCAGTAGTACTTGGGCTTGTCCGAGGTTTCGTTCACCTCGTATGCCTTCTCGGCCTCCCAGAACTTCTGGGCGGCGGCTTCAACCTGCTGGGGATCGTAGATATTCGGTTCGACGCTGGACATGTCAACGCTGGGCAACGGCAAAGCGGCAAAGGGTACCGCAGTGCATCATTGCACTCCAATCGGCCCAGGTAGCCCCACCCGCAAAAAAACGCAGGTCATTGAAATACTGAAGGTTTACCGACATCGCCCGACAGGCCGGCAAACGCCGGCAACGCCTGCCTGGCGACTATCGCGCCAACCTCATGCCCGCGCAGGCAGCACCCTGGCCGCACCCAGCAGCCATATCAGCCATCCCAGGAAGGCCAGCCGCTGCGCCATGGCCACCGGCATCACGACCTCGAACAGGAAGGCGCTGCATGCCATCCAGGCCGCGCATGCCAGGCTGAGGGTTGCCAATGGCCGCCACGCGCTGGCGCGGGCCGCCCCCAACCGCAACGCGATGGCGGCAGTACAGAACGCCAGCAGCCACAGCAACCAGGCACTGGCATGGAACTGGCTAGCACGGTTGCCGATATCGTCCACATCCAGCGGAAACAGGCCCATCGCGACAAAGGCCAGCGCTGCAAGCAACAGCATCTGCCCGCCCACGCGCAGCGGCCTGGGCGCACTGGCTGGCATGCGCAGTACCGCATCCAGCGCCACCAACCCGGCCAGCAGGCCCGGCAGCACGAAGCCCAGCCAGCTGAACAGGTTGCCGTCCGGCACCCCATGCGCCCCCAGCAGCGATACCGGGTGGCGCATCTGGTCATAGCCCTGCAGGCGCACACCGAACCCAATGACCGCCAACAGCCATACCAATACCGCCGCCGGCCCCGCCCACTGCCACCCCTTGCGCGTCATCACCACTCATCCTCGGCAACTGCCGCAGCAGGCCTGCCACGGTTTCATGGCTCCCATTGTGACCGCAGCGGCCGGTGATGGCACCGGCCGCTGCGTCCCAACCCCCTGTCCGTCGCTGCCTGCTCAGCCGCTGATGCCGGCAATCTCCACACGCCGATTGGGGGCCAGGCAGGCCACCAACTGGCCACGCGCGCTATCGGCGCAGTCCACCAGCGGCTCACTGCTGCCGCGCCCTTCGGCCCGGATCGCACCGGCCGGGACGCCCTGGCTAACCAGATAGGCACGCACACTCTCGGCCCGTCGTTGCGACAGCCCCTGGTTGTAGCTGTCGCTGCCGATGCGATCGGTGTAACCGACCACCACAAGGTTCGCCTGCGCCGCGTTGCTGCCCAGGCTGCGCACCACCTCGTCCAGACGGGTCCTGCCCGCCGCCGACAGTTCGGCACTGTCGAAGGCGAACAAGGCGTCGGCGGAAATC
Organism: Stenotrophomonas sp. UBA7606; assembly: GCF_002477705.1. Lineage (NCBI taxonomy): Bacteria > Pseudomonadati > Pseudomonadota > Gammaproteobacteria > Lysobacterales > Lysobacteraceae > Stenotrophomonas > Stenotrophomonas sp. UBA7606. The sequence goes on from NZ_DLJW01000002.1 coordinate 38,660, forward strand.
CGCAACGGCGCCTGCACCGCCGGCAGAGGGGGTGCGGGAGGGGGAGGTGCGGGAGCCGGTTCAAGCAACGCGGCGCAACTGGCAGGTTTCCAGGCCTGCCCGGTGGCGATTCCGTTACCGTCGAATTGGACCTGGAACTGGCATTGCACCGGCGCGGCCCCCACCGAACGCCGGAAGTTGAATACATAGTTCCACTCCCGCACTCCCCACAGACCTTCATTGAACTGCGGGGTACCAAGCAACTGCTGGATCTGCCGCTTGTTCATGCCTGGCGCGTACTGGCGCAGGTTGTCCAGGTTCACGTAGGTGCCGCCGGCCGGATAGGCCTTGGCCGGGTCGGGAAACGCGTCACGCACCTGCCCCGCCCCACACCCCGTCAGCAGGGCCAGCACCGCCAGCCCGGTCCATTTGATATTCATCTCGTTCTCCGCGTCGATGTCATGGTCGCCCTGGCCTCAGCCTGCGGGGCTCACCACTGGAAACCGGCGCCGACGGTCACACCGCCATCGCCGCGGGTATTGGCCGAACCACTGAGCTTGTAGATCCAGCGACCACCATCGCTGACGCCCGACACACCCACCGCCATGCTGGACTCACCATGGAAGGTGCTGGCCGCAAACGAAGCCATCCGCCGGCCCGCTTCCGAGGGCTGGGGCAGACCGGCCATGGCCATCGCCGAGGCGATACCGGCCGAAGCCCGGTCGTCGACCCGCTTGATGTCGCGGGTGATGTCGTTGAAGCGTTGATCCGTGTAGTTCTTCGACCAATCCATGACTTCCCCCAGGCCCTTGTTGAGTTGTGCCACGTTCACTGCGTCGGTGGGTGCGGTACCGGTGCCAACGTTGTGGATGACCGTACTGGTCCCCGCCTTGCCCATGGTCACGCTGCCGTAGTTGGTGCTGCCGTCGGTGTTCTGGTCATAGCGCACCGTGCCCTGCTGCGACGCCTCCAGCTGGCGGACATTGACGGCGTCGGTTGCGGCCGTACCGTCGGCGACGTTGGTGATCTGCCGCTCCTTGCCGGCAGCGCCCACCGACACGGCGTTGTCGCGATCAGCCACCGAGCCGGCACCCAGGGCGACACTACCGGCCGCACTGGCACTGGCACCGTTGCCGATGGCAACCGCTTCACTGCCGCTTGCACTGGCCTGCGGGCCGGCAGCCAACGCATCCTGGCCCGTGGCCGATGCCGCCGGCTTGGTCGAGTTGACCGCGAAGTACGCACTGCCTGCGCCGCCGTTCTGGATGTTGTCAATGCGGTTGTTGACGTTGACGATGGAACTGTCCATCGCTGCCAACGCATCGGTGACGTTGTCGAGCACAACCTGGTTGGTGCCGCCGCTGGTGGACACCGAGGTCACCGCGAAGCTGGGCGCGGTCCACAGGCCGGTACCTGGATCGAAGCCCATGGTGCCGCCGATTGCCTGCGTCACCGCCTGGTTGGTCGCAGCCAGCTGGCCGCCGTTGACTGCATCAAGGCTGCCACTGACAACCTGTCCATTGGCCACGTTCGTCACCGCCACGGCCTGTCCATCCCCTGCCCCGGTCAGTGCCACCTGGTTGGTCGGATTGCCATTGGCATCTGCTACGTACTGCACGTTCAATGCGCTGCCAACACCACCGCCGGTGGTGATCATGTTGCGCAGATTCACCAGCGAGTCACTGATCGAGTCAAAGGCGAACCCGATGTTGCCGAAGTTGCCCAGCGCAGTGACCCCATCGGCCTGGATGCCAAAGATCTGATAGTTGGGGGCAAGCAGGGTGCCGGTGGCAGACAGGCTGGCGCCGCCGCCAAGATAACTGGCGATACTCTGTCCAAGACCGAACAGCTGCCCACCATTGACCGCATCCGCCCCGCCCGCGACGACTGCGCCAGCGGCGACGTTGCGCAGCGCCACTGCAGCGCCACTGCCATCACCAATCAGCTCGACCTCATTGAGCGGATTGCCGGCAGCATCGGCGCTGTACAACACCGCCAGCGGATCGCTGCCGCCGCTGCCGTCCGGCAACAGCGAGGACAGGTTCAACAGCGAATCACTGATCGAGCTGAAGGCGCTGTCGAAGTTGAGATAGTCCTGCAACGTCGCCTGTCCGCCCACCGCAATGCTGTTGATCTTGAAGGTGGGTGCGCTGAAGGTGCCATCGGCCAGGAAAGCGGCGCCACCTCCGATGTAACCGGCCAGCGACTGGCCCATGCCATACAGCTGACCGCCATTGACCGCATCGGCGCTGCCCAGCGACAGACTGCCGGCGGCGATGTTGCGCAACGCAACGCTGGCGCCGCTGCCGTCACCGACCAGGCTGACTTCGTTGGTGGGGTTGCCATCCGTGTCCGCGGTGTACAGGACCGCCAGCGGATCACTGCCATCGGGCAGCAGGGTCTGCAGGTTCAACAGCGAATCACTGATGGAGGTGAACGCCGTATCGATGCTGAGGTAATCCTGCAGCGAGGCATCGCCACTGGCAGCGATGCTGTTGATGGCATAGGTCGGCGCACTGAAGGTGCCATCGGCCAGGAAGGCGGCGCCGCCACCGATGTAACCAGCCAGCGACTGGCCCATGCCATACAGCTGACTGCCATTGACCGCCTCCATGCTTCCCGCCGACAACGCGCCCCCGGCCAGATTGGCCAAGGTTGTGCCGGTGGTCGCACTGCTGCCGCCCAGGGTGACCCGGGTGTAGTCCACGTTGCCACCTGCATCCTGGTCATACAGCACCGCCGACAGGCTGACGTCGTTGATCTGGGACAGCGCGCCCTGCAGCTGCGCCACGTTGACCGCGTCGGTTGCCTGTGAGCCTGCAGCCACATGGGTGATCTGCCGCTCGCGTCCGGCTGAGCCCACCGCCACTTCACCAATGGAGGATTGCGCCGCGGTCAGGCCGAACGCACTGTAGTTGTCCATGCCACCGCGTGCGGCATTGGATTTGTAGCCCAGCGCCACGCTGTTGGCCTTGTCCGATGTCGCCCCGGCACCCAGCAGTGTCTGCCCATTGGCGGTACCGATGGCACTGTCACCGATCACCACCGAATGGCCCAGACGCGCATCGTAGTCGGCAGTCGGCACACCGGTGGGGTTGTTCGGGTCATTGACGCCATTGCCGGCAAACACCTCATTGGCATCCTGCATCGCCAAACGATGCTGAGCGTTGGTGCCGATGACCACTTCCTTGGAACCATTGGCAAAGGCGCCGTCACCGATCAGCACCTGATAGTCCTGCGCGGCATTGATGCCCCAGCAATCCACCTGCACCAGGCCGAGTACATTGGCGCACTTGGCGGCCCAGGCCGGCGCCTGGTCCGGCAGCAACAGGCCCAGCAGGCCGTTGGGGTCACCGTTGTTGATGTTGTAGATGTAGCTGTCGGACGTAACCCCGCCCAACAGGGTCATGTGCGAGTTGCCGCCCGTCGCCAGTCCACCGACACCGTCCAGCAACTGTCCGACAGGGCTGAGGTTGACCACGGGCACTCCCAGCACCGACACCGAGGTATAGCCCTGTGCGATGTTGGCGCTGTTGATGGTCAGGCTGCCGTTCTGCACATAACCATTGCCACCAAGCACCGACGACAGAGTGGGCGCCAGCACACTGCCAACCGTGCCGACCGCGCCGCCATTGCCGACAATCAGGCTGCCGCCTGCTGCCGGCGGCGGTGGCACCGGGGCAGCTGGCGGGGCCGCCGGCGTGGTACCGGTCACCTGGCCCACGATATTGGACAAGCCATTTGTCACACCACTCAGCACGCCGCCCACGGCACCGGTGAGCCCACCCACCCCGGATGCCGAGCCGGTCAGACCGCCCAGCGTGCTGCCCACCGCGCCCAGCGCGGCATTGCCGGTACTGTCGACTGCACCGAGCAGATCCTGCACCGCACCCACCACATCGCCACCCGCGAGGCTTCCACTGGTCTGCTGCAAGCCATCGGTCAAGGTGTCGACCGTTGCGCCAAGGCCACTGCCCAGGGTGCCGGACCCGGTCACTTCGGTAACCAGCTGCCCTACTCCCTGGCCCAACTGGTCCACTGCCGGGGAGGTATTGTCCACCACGCCGTCCACCAGGCCGCCGACGCCCGTCTCAGCCACGACGCCCCCCACCACCGTATCCGTCACGGCGCCGACCACACCCGTGACCGCGCCGGCCAACGGGTTGTCACCCTGTCCATTGGGCGTCAATGCACCGCCCAATGCAGTCGTGGCCTGATCCACCCCCGCCCCGACAACGCCAACGGTATTGCTCACCGTCCCGCCCAGCGAGGTTGAACCGGTGACGTCGGCCAGCACACCGCCAACCGCTTCGCCCGCACCGTCGATGACACCACCCAGCGTTGCACCGGCATCGTTACCGCCCTGCAATGCGCCGGTCAGACCACCAACCAGCTGCTGCACGCCGCCCAGCAGCGGCGCATCGGAATTCTGCCCCGGCGCGGGAACACCGCCCAGCAGGCCAGCCACCTGTGTGACCCCATCGGCGACACCGGCGACCGCACCGGTCACCGTACCGCCAAGCTGCGCCGACCCGGTCAGCGCACCCAACGCCTCACCGCCGGCCTGGCCAACACCGTCCAGGACACCGCCGAGCGCAGCACCGGCATCGGTGTCGCCCTGCAATGCGCCGGTCAGACCGCCAACCAGCTGCTGCACACCGCCCAGCAGCGCCGCATCGGAACCCTGCCCCGGCGCGGCAACACCGCCCAGCAGGCCGGTCACCTGTGTGACCCCGTCGGCGACACCGGCGACCACACCGGTCACCGTACCGCCAAGCTGCGCCGACCCGGTCAGCGCACCCACCGCCTCACCGCCGACCTGGCCAACACCGTCCAGGACACCGCCGAGCGCAGCACCGGTAACGGTGTCGCCCTGCAATGCGCCGGTCAGACCACCAACCAGCTGCTGCACGCCCCCCACCAGCGGCAGATTTTCCTCCTTGCCCGGGGAAAGCACCGTGGCAACCGCCTGGGTGGTGGAGTGCACCACGCCAGCAACATGATCGACACCCGAAGCCAGCACGGTACCCGCAGCCGCAGAGCCGGTGGCTCCGCCTACCACCGCGCCAAGGTTTGTACCTGCACCACGCAGCACCGGTGCGATGGCGTTGCCCGCAGTGCTCACCAGACCTGCAAGCGGATCGACACCCTGCGCCGTTCCGCCAAGACCAGTTACCGTGCCAACCACGCCGGCAAGCGTATCGCGCAGCGGCGCACCGCCTTCTTCCTTGCCGGGCGACAGCAGGTTGGTCAGACCGTTGACCAGGCCCGCGGTACCGCCCGCATTGGGTGCCCCCGGCGCAGCACCGGACAACAGTTGCACTACGGGTGCGGCCGCACTGGCCACTTCGCCGATCACCCTGCCCGCTACCGGCACCGCTACATTGGCGCGCAGTTTTGCGGCTGCCTGCAGGCGCGCCTGCGGCGGTGCAGTGCCGGCCTGCGCCTGGACCTTTACCGCGGCACCCAGATCCGCCCGGATGAGCGAGGGCACGGCAATGTTCAGCGCTGTGCCGACACCGACGCCGGCCTGCACATTGGCTGCCGGCAGCTGCTGCAGCACCTGTTGGGTTTGATCATTGCTGTATTTGGCAACCAGCGCCTGCAGGTCATCCAGGCGTGCATCGCTTGCGTGCGCAGGCAAGGCCATCACCAAGGCCAACATGCCGGCCGCTCCAGACCATGCCAAGGCCGAGGCCGGTGCATGCAGCTTCGTTGCTCCACTGGCCTTGCCGTGTGCACTCGCCAACTCCGAGCCAACCACGAAGGCGTTGAGGGTGCGGTTCCATACCAGACGATAGATGCGGTTCATGAAGGGGGGCCTCCAAGCCAGGCGCCCGGGATGGGCGGCTGTGTGTGGCACCAGTACACCGCTTCCAACAGGTGCTACTTGCCCGCATCCGGCACACCCATAGCGTGATTTGGCAAAGCGTTGCGCGTTACCGGCACGCCAATGCACCTATTCGGCAATCTGCCCGAATGCTTGAACGCCATCACATGCCGCAACAGCACCGCGATCATGCATGGCTGTAGTTGCCACGCATCAGGGTTTCGCTGGGCAACTCACCGAACACCCGGCGATAGTTGTCGGCAAAGCGCGACAGATCCCAAAGCCCGCAACTCAGCGCGATGGACTTCACCGATTTGCGACCAGCATCTGCGCTGGCCAGACTGCGACAGGCCTCGCACAGACGCAGCATGGACAGGTAGCGCACCGGCGATATGCCCACCAGCTCCTCGAACGCATAGCGCAGGGCGCGCTCGCTCACGCCGGCGGCATCACACAATTCCTGCATGTAGATATGACGCCGAAGGTTGGCATACATCATGTCTTCGGCCCGCCTGAAAATCAGATAGCGCGCACGGCGGCTACGGCTGCACACGGTGCGTTCCGGCGGGCCATTGGCAATGATTTCCTTCACATGCGCATCGAGCATGGCCTCGATCTCGGCGGCATCCACCTCGCCCTGCTGGATGCGCTCATGCAGGCCCTGGTAGTACGCCTGCAATGGCACATGATCGGCGCCGCTGACCAGCGGCACGCCCGGCGTGTCCGCCACCAGCCCGCCCAACCGCTGCGCCGCGGCGCGTTCCTGGAAGCGCTTGAGTGGCACCAGTACGAAGGTGACCCGGCTGCCTGCGCCCAGCGCGAACTCGGTGACGCCATCGGGCATGACCGAGACGATATTGCCCGAGCTCAACGGCACGCCATGGCACCAGCTGGCCTCGGCATCCACCGCCTGCAGGCAACCCAGCAGACACCAGTCCAATGGCAGCACGAAGCGTCCGCGCGCCCGCGCACCAATCTCGAAGGTGCACAGCAGTGCCTGGTCGTGGACGAAGGAGGTGATCCTGGCAGTAGGCGGCTGGTCATCCAGCAGAACCAGTTCGACGTGACAGACCCGCAAGGTCCCACCCAGCGAAGCCAGATCGAACGAACGCAGACCATTGCCACCCGCAACCGCATCCATGTGAACGCCCCTTGTTGATGCCAGACGGCATCCGTTCCCGCAGCCGATCCTCTGCCACGGACATTCCCGGCCGTCCGTGATCCCAAGACGCAAACCAAGAAACCTATAAGAGCACTGCCTTTACCCCTACGGCGCCTGAAGGCGTTCCGTATGGGCCGATACTGCAGCAAAAAACGCGTCTTCACGGCCGCCAGAACGTATGAGATGGCGATGCCCATCACACATATGAAAAACAATTCCTTCTTGCCGAATATGCGTATGCGCCGCGCAAGCGCGTTGCAATGATGCTGCCGGGCATGCACGCATGCCGACAGGGGAAAACGGAAGCGGCAATTACAGATCCCTGCATCCAACAGGGCTGCTGCGCGAACGCCAACCCCACGCCGGCATCTGGCATTCCCATGACTCTCAACGGGCAGCAATGCCCCTCTTTGCCCGGCAAGCGTCGGTGCAACACCGACACCGGGTCATCATGGAGATCGCTATGAATGCTCAGATCCGCAAGTTCTTCAAGGAAGAAGATGGTGTAACGGCGCTGGAATACGGGCTTCTGGCAGCCGTCATCGCCGGTGTCATCATTTTCTTTGCCCAGGACGGCATCAAGTCCGTCTTCGACCTCGTGGTCCTCAAGCTCAAGGCCGCAATCAACGGGGGAGCCGCGTCCACTCCCGCCTGAGCAACCTCACAAAGGCCCCCCGCCATGACCATCGCCACCCTCACCGCGCTGCTGCTGGGCATCCAGGCCTGCACCAGCGACCTGCTGGCACGACGCGTCTGCAACCGCGTCCTGCTGGCCGTGCTGGGTGTGGCATTGGCAACCCAACTGTTCTCTTCAGGCTCCCTGCCTTCACTTTCCCAGTGCCTGCTCGGCGGCCTCGCCGGACTTGCGGTGCTGCTGCCCTTCTACGCGTTCGGCTGGATGGGTGCGGGTGATGTGAAGCTGTTTTCGACCATTGGTTTTCTACTTGGGGCCAAGGCGCTGCTCCCGATCTGGGTGATCGCCAGCCTGGCGGCCGGGGTCCACGCATTGCTGGTCATTGCGTGGCCCTCGGTCGCCCGCTCCACTCCCCTTGCACTGCACCGCGCAGCATCGGCTTGGCAACACTCCACCCTGATCAATGACTGGCGTATGGACCTACGCTCGGCCCGACGGGGACGTAAGGGAATCCCCTACGCCGCCTACTTGGGACTGGCGATGATCGGCTACGTCCTGCATGGAGCCGGCTATGCATAAAAGATCACAACCGGGACGACGCCAATCGCGCGGCGTGGTCACCATCGAGTTTGCCTTGCTGCTGATGTTCGGCGTGCTGCCCTTGCTGATGCTCACCTTCACCGGGGTAATGGTGTTCGCCGCCCAGCAGTCGCTGGCACTGGCGGCAGGTGAAGGTGCACGTGCCTCACTGCGGTATGGCACACCCGCCGAACGCCGCAGCAATGCCTGCATGGCCGCCGCCCGCTCCATGCAATGGCTGCTCAACTATTCCCGCGCATCGGCCACCTGCAGCAGCGCCGATGTGCCCCCCATCGCGGTTTCCCAGCCCTATGCCTGTGGCTCGGACAGCAGCGTGCAGTGCATCCGCGTGACCACCTCGTACGACCACGACGCACATCCCTTCCTGCCTGGCACGGGGGCCTTGCTGACCTGGAGCATGGGGCAATCGCTGAGCAGTACTGCCGTTGTACAGCTGGACCTGGGTAACCGCTGATCCGTTTCCGCAATCCCGTTTTCGTCGTCTTCCAGGGGAAGGAGCTCCAGATGCCAAAGGCAATCCGCATCACCGCCATCATCCTGCTGGCGCTGGGCCTGTTGTTGGGGGTGCTCGCGATCAGCGGCCTGGGCCGCCGCGCGGAGCCCCTGCCGACGGCCAGTCAGGCGCCGGCCGTCACGGGACAGGCCAAGCGCGCGGTGGTGATTGCCACTGCGGCCCTGCCCGCCGGCCAGCCCATCGTTGCCAGCGATCTTTCCAATGCCGACCTGGCCGTCGGGCCAGGCGAGGGATTCAACAACATCTCCGATGTGGTTGGCCGCGTCCCCGCGCATACCATTGCCGCCGGCGCCATGGTGTCGCCAGCCCAGCTGCTGCAGGGCATCGCCGCTGGGCTGCAGCCGGGCGAACGGGCATTGGCAGTGCCAGTAGATGAGCTGGCCGGCGTCAGCAACCGCGTGCAGCCCGGGGACTTTGTCGATGTCTTCATGAGCCTGCAGGACCCGGACAGCGCCAGCAGCGGCCGCGCAAATCCACAGGCCCGTCTGCTGCTGTCGCGGCTGCGTGTGCTGGGTTATGGCGAAAACGACGTCGCCCGCCAAGCCGCCAACAGCAACACCCAAGATACCGAAACCACCGTACAACCGCCCCCCGGCAGTCGCGCCGAGACCATCGCTGCGCGCGACAGCGGCAGCGGTGCCAACGCCAATGGCGTGCAGGCGCGCAGTGCGATCCTGGCCGTACCGGTGCAGGACGCGGGCAGGCTGTTGCTGGCCGCGCACAGCGGCAAGCTGTTCCTTGCCCTGCGCAACCCCGGTGACACCGCTTTGGCGGACAGCGCGCTGTTTGTCGCGCCGGCACCGGTGCTGGCGCTGCGCAGGGGCCTGGACGCGGAGGTCAGCGAAGCTGCCACCCGCCCGGAGAACCAGGCCTATGCCGGCATCAGCCTGAGTGCCCTGGCTGGCGACAACAACGCCAGGCCGACCGCCAGCAGCCCAACACCTACGCGCAGCCGCGCGGTACGCCCGGTCACCCGCCAGGGCATAGAGATCATCCGCGGCAACACACCGTCCAACCGCTTGTCTTCACCTTGATCAGGGGGCCTGTCTTGTTCCAGCGTCCATGCAAAGCCGTCCCGCTGTTCACCGCGATCGTTCTGGCAGCCGCCACCCCGCTGTTGCTGCTGCCTGCATCGTCCGCCCATGCCGAGGCACCGGCCAATACGGTGTTGCTTGAGCTCAACGAGCAGCGCCCGTGGAACCTGCCCAGTGGTGTTGAGCGCATTGCCATCGCCGACCCCTCGGTCGCCGACATCACCCGCGTTGGCCACAACAACGAGGCCCTGCTGGTAGGCAGATCCGCCGGCAGCACCACCCTGCTGCTGTGGCTGCGCAACCAATCCACGCCCACCCGGGTACGGGTCGAAGTACGCAACGCCATCCAGGGCGGGCTGCTCGGCGGCGGTGGCAGCCAGGTCACCATACAGGGCGGCCAGGCACTGCTGTCGGGCAGTTCGGGCTCGCTGCTGGAACATGAGGCAAGCCGCAAGGCTGCCGCCTCGGCCATAGGGGCACAAGGTGCCATCAACGATGCCTCCACCATCGCCAGCGCCGGCGTGGTGCAGGTAGAGGTCAAGATCGTCGAGTTCAACAAGACCGTGCTGCGCCAGGTCGGCATCAGCTTCCAGAACACCAATGGCGGCTTCACCTACGGCATTACCTCGCCGACCGGCAGCAGCAGCACCGGCGGAGCGTTGTCGTCCGCATTCAAACTGCTTGCCCAGTCCGGCCCCGGCAAATGGCTGGCCAATGTCGACCTGCTGCAGGCCAACGGCATGGCACGGGTACTGGCCGAGCCGACCCTGGTTGCACTGTCCGGGCAGAGTGCGAGCTTCCTGGCCGGCGGCGAGTTGCCCATCCTGGAACCACAGGGCCTGGGCACCACCACCGTCACCTTCAAACCGTTCGGCATCGGCCTGACCGTGACCCCCACCGTCCTTGCCGATGACCGCATCGCGTTGAAGGTGGCGCCGGAAGCCAGCGACCTGGACTACAGCCGCGGTATCGCCCTGGATGGCACCCAGATCCCGGCCATTTCCACCCGTCGCGCCGACACCACCATCGAGCTGGGTGATGGCGAGAGCTTCGTGATTGGCGGACTGGTCAGCAGCCAGCTCTCGTCCAACGTCAACAAGATCCCGCTGCTGGGCGATATCCCGGTACTGGGTTCGTTCTTCCGCAACCTCAGCTACAAGCGCGAGGACAAGGAGCTGGTGATCGTGGTCACGCCGCGGCTGGTGCGCCCGCTGGCGCGCGGCACCGACATCCCCCTGCCTGGCCAACGCGAGGCGCAACCCCACCTGCCGGTCTGGGGATCGTGGCTGCTGCAACCTGCCAGCCCCGACCAGCTGCCCGGCTTTTCCCGCTGACTTCCTCCCATGCCCCCGGTGATGCCGTTGCCCCTGAACCAAAGCGCCAGTGAGCTGCAACTGCTGCTGTATTCGCCGGACAACCGGCATATGGCGCGGCTGGGTAGCGTGCTGTCCGCGCAGGCCAACCTGCGCTGGGTGGACGCACGCGAAACCAGCGCGCGGCAGCTGCTGGAACTGGCCGGCAGCAACGCCATCGTGCTGCTGGACTACTGCGGCGGCAATGCCAGTTACTCCACCGATATCGCCCGCCAACTGTCTGCACTGCAGGCCGCCATGCCGGTCGTCGGCATCGGCACCTCCGGTCCGGAACAAGCCAACCATCTATTGGCGGCGATGCGGGCCGGCGTGCGCGATTTCATCGACATCGACAACAACGCGCCGCAGATGCTGGAGGTGTTCGAACGTGCCAACGCCCCGGCCTTGCCGCGTGCCGCCCCCGCCGCCGCTGCCGCGCCGGTATCGCTGGGTCGCCTGATCGTGCTGCTGGGCGTACGCCCCGGCGTCGGCACCAGCACCCTGGCCACGCACCTGGGCGTGTCGCTGGCCGAACAGCAGTCCGCAGAGCTCGACCGCAGCCAGATGCAGAGCTTGTTGCTGCTGCTCGACCTTGGCCAACCCTCGGCCGACGCTGCGCTCTACCTGGGTGTGGAAAGCCAGTTCAGCTACGACGAGGCCTTGCGCAATGTCGAACGCCTGGACCGCACCTTCGCCGCCACCGCGTTTGCCCACCACCCCAGCGGTCTGGCGCTGCTGGGCAACAACAGCGGAACCCTGCTCAAGAAGCACGAACCCCATGCCTTGCTTGAGCGACTGCGCGGTGTGTTCGCCCTCACGTTCTGCGACAGCGGTGGATTACCGATCCAGTTGATGCCGACCTCACTGCTGCAGAACGCCGCCGAGGTCTGGTTGGTCACCGATCAGGCCATCGGTTCGCTGGTATCGCTGGACCAGACCATGCGTGAACTGGAGCAGCGCGGCCTGCGCGATGAGCGCCTGCAGTTGATCGTCAACCGCTACGACCCGAACGGCGGCCTGGCTGACGTGCAGATCGCACAACGCTTCCAGCTGCCGTTGCTGGCCACCCTGCCCGACCGCGCGCGGGTGCTACGCTCCAACGCCGGGCTTGGCCGGCTGCTGACTGATGCCGCACCGCGCGACCCCTATGTGCGGGCATTGCTGCCGCTGCTGCAGCGTGTGGATCGACGTCGCCCCACTCCCCCCGCCCCGGTGTCGCCGCTCGCGCGCCTTGCCAACCTGCTGGGTAAATAACGATGGAAGACAAAGTCACGCCCTTGTCACCCCGCCTGGCCGCAGCGGCATTGGCACAGGAACCTGCGCCGAACACGCCGTTCGAGCAGACCGAACAGTTCCAGAGTGTGCTGTCGGCCGCGCACGAATACCTGCTCAACCATGTCGAGGACCAGCGCGTCGACATCGACTCGTGGTCACCGGAAACCATCGGCAAGTATGTGCAGGCGCAGACCGCGGCGTTCGTCAAGGAATGGAAGATCCCGGTCAACGCGCAGGAGATGGAATCGGTCGCCAATGCCCTGCAGAAGGAACTCACCGGCTTCGGCCCGCTCGATGACCTGCTGCACGATGCCGAGATCGAAGACATCCTGATCAACGGGTACAAGGATGTGCATGTGTCCAGCGGCGGCATCCTGCGCCGGGCGACCCAGCGTTTCAGCGACGACCGCCACCTGCTGCGCATCCTGCGCCGGATCATTGCCCCGCTGGGCCGGCGGCTGGACGACTCCAACCCGATGGTCGACGCGCGCCTGCCCAACGGCGGGCGCTTGAATGCAATCATCTCGCCACTGGCCGTGGACGGCCCGATGGTGTCCATCCGCAAGTTCCGCAAGGATCCGTTCACCCCCGATGAACTGATGGGCCGCGGCGCCTTCGACAAGCCCATGTACGCCCTGCTCAATGCCATGGTGCGGGGCCGCTGCAACATCCTCATTTCCGGCGGCACCAGTTCCGGCAAGACCTCGCTGCTCAACGCCCTGGCCACCTTCATCCCGCACAATGAACGTGTCATCACGGTCGAGGACACCGCCGAGCTGGCCTTGAACCACCCGCACGTGGTGCGCCTGGAAAGCCGCATGGGCGGCTTTGACGGTGCCGGAGCGGTCAGCATCCGCGATCTGGTGCGCAACAGCCTGCGCATGCGCCCGGACCGCATTGTGGTTGGCGAGGTGCGTGGCGCCGAAGTACTGGAAATGCTGCAGGCGATGAACACCGGCCATGACGGTTCGATGGCCACCGTGCATGCCAACAATGCCCGCGACTGCCTGTACCGGCTGGAGATGCTGGCCGGGTTTGCCGGCTTCCAGGGCAGCGAGGACAGCCTGCGCCGGCAGATTGCCAGTGCCATCGACTTCATCGTGCAGATCTCGCGCCTGGGCAACGGCCGCCGGGTGATCCTGTCCATCACCGAAATCACCGGGGTCAGCGACAACATCATCACCAGCCAGGAGCTGTTCAAGCATGAAGGCTGGGTGGACCCGGACAGCCGCGAGCGCGACCGCTGGGTCGGGCTTGGCTTCCATCCGCATTGCCACAAGCTCGAACCCTTCCGGCAGGAACTGCGTGAGGCCAATCTGGGGGGCTTTGCATGACGCCTTTGCTGCTCGGTAGCACCGCGCTGTTACTGGTCGCCGCTGCGATGGCGCTGTGGTGGGGCTTGGCCACGCGCTTGCAACAGCGTGCCGCCGCTGACCATGCGGCCACCCGCTTGACCCAACCGGAAACGCGCGTCAGCGCCGACGAGCTGCGCAACCAGCGCCCGCCGAGCAAACGTTGGCAGGACCTGTTGCGGCGCGCGGGGCTGACACCGTCGGCGCGCACCGTGGTGCTGCTGGTGGTGCCGGGCATCATTGCCGGGGTCGGTGCCGGGCTGCGGCTTGGCGTGGCCGGTTTCGGGCTGTTCGTGCTGCTGCTGTACTTCCTCGGCATTGGCCTGTGGTTGTACCGGCGCATGGAGAAAATGCAGCAGCGGCTGGTCGCGCAGATGCCGGACTTCCTCGAAAACATGGTGCGCATGGCCGGCATCGGCAACAGTCTGTCGATGGCCTTCCAGAGCGCCACCCAGAACGTGGAGCCGCCACTTCGGCCTATCCTGGACAACGCCCTGACCTATACCCGCGCCGGCATGGATCTGGACCGCGCCCTGCAGCATGCAGCCCAGTCCTACCACCTGAGGCCGCTGGAAATGCTCGCCGTGATCCTGGGCACCAGCATCCGCATTGGCGGGCGCAGCGACCAGATCCTGCAACGCATGAGCGATTTCATGCGCGACCTGGAGGAAGTGCAGCGCGAGCTGCAGGCGACCACCTCCGAGACGCGCATGTCCGCCTGGGTGCTGGGACTGCTGCCCATCGTCGCCGGCTTGTTCATGGCACTGGCCAGCCCGGACTTTTTCCAACCCATGTTCCATGACCCGCTCGGCAAGAAGATCCTGCTGGTGGCGGCACTGATGGAGCTGGGTGGCGGCTTCCTGCTCTATCGCCTGGCCAAATCGCTATGACTCCTCCCCCGCCCTGGAGCCGGCCATGAATCCCCTGCTCATCATCGCACTGCTGCTGGTGATGGTGGCCCTGCTGCTGGCAGGCGGCGGCCTGCTGTACCACGGCCGCCGTAACCAACAGGCCAGCAGCGCACTGCAGAGCGCGCTGGATGCCACCCACCACACCACACCGGACAACACCCCCAAAGGCAGTTGGTGGCAACGCCGGTTGGCGGACCTTAGCGCCATCGGCCAGCAGTTCGACGGCAGCCGCGTCCAGAAAGCGCTGCTGGCCCCCGAGGACAAACTGCTGCTGGAGCAGGTGGGCTGGAACCACAGCGCCGGCACCGCTGCGTTCCTCGCCCTGCGACTACTGTTGGCCATGGTGCTGCCGCTGCTCGGCCTGCTGTTGCTGCGCCCACAGGGCGGCAAGTTCTTCCTGGTGCTGATGGTTGGGTTTGCGCTGGGCGTGCTGCTGCCCAAACTGGTGTTGCGCAGCTGGGCAGGCCGCCTGCGCAAGAAAGTGGACGATGAGCTGCCCCTGCTGATCGACCTGCTGCGCCTGTTGCAGGGCGTGGGTTTCAGCATCGACCAGAGCCTGCAGATGATCGGCGACAAACTGCATGTGGCAGTGCCGGTACTGGGCAGGGAGCTGCAGGTGGCCAACGCCAACTACAGCCGCGGCCGCAGCCGCGCGCAATCCTTGCGACGGCTGTCCGAGTCCTTCGACAACGATGACCTGCGCAGCCTGGTACAGATGGTCCTGCAGGTGCACCAGCATGGTGGCGCGGTGCAGGAACCGCTCAAGCAGTTTGGCATGCGCTTGCGGGAACAACGGAGGATGAAGATGAAGGAGAAGGTCGGGAAGCTCTCGGTCAAGATGACCGTGGTGATGATGCTGACACTGCTGCCCGCACTGATGCTGGTATTGGCCGGTCCGGCGATCATCTCGCTGTCCAACGCCTTGAAGGGGATGTGAGATGCGCAATGCCGCCCGTCTGCTGCTGATTCCGCTGAGCGTGCTGCTGCTGGCTGCCTGCGGCAAGAACATCGCCTACAAGCAGCCCCCGGTGGAACCCAGCCTTGCCGAAACGCCGCAGGATGATCGCGGCATGTACCTGGACCTGCTGCGGCAGATGCAGGCACAGGGCGCCTACTTCGCCTCGCTGGCGCACATCGATGCCTTCCGCCAGCGTTTTGGCGACAGCCCCGAGCTGCGCATCCTGCTGGCCGATGCCCTGCGCGAGACCGGTGACGGCAACGGCGCGGCCAGTGTCTATCGTGGCCTGCTCAAGGGTGGGCAGGCAGGCCCCGCCTGGCACGGCCTGGGACTGGTCGCAGCGAGCAGCAAGGACATGGAGGGCGCGCGACAGGCCCTGCAAAACGCGGTACGGGCCGATCCGCTCAACACCGTGTACCTGGGTGACCTTGGCTTTGCCCTGTTGCAGGCAGGGCAATTGCCGGAGGCACGTGCACCACTGGCCAAAGCCGCCGAGCTGGCCCCGGACAATGCGCGCGCCATTTCCAACCTTGCGTTGTGGGCATTGCTGTCCGGCCAGCCCGGCGTGGCCGAGGGCATGATCGAGCGCGCCGGCCTGCCGCAGGCCACCCGCCTTGAAATCTATCGGCTGGCGCAATCGCTACGCCGTCCCACGGTCGCCACTGCGGCGGCCGCTGCCAGCGCCCCGCCCACTGCCGGCGCGCTGGCAGCACACGAAGCAACCGACACCGCAACCGCCCTGCGTCCGCTACCACCGGGCTCGATGCTGGAGCGCTTCAGCCCACCACCCGCCAAGCCGCAGGAGATCGTGCAATGAACAAGCTACTGCCCTACACCGTCGTGCTGTTGGCTGCACTGCTGGCCTGCGCAGCTGCACAGGCCCAGCATGCGCCGCTGATCGAGCGCATGGCCGATGGCTCCGGCCCGGCCGCACCGGTGGCGCAGACCACGGCTGCACCCTCGCCAGGGTTCGCGCCGGCGCCCTCGTATCCGGCACCCAGCCATGACGCCAGCGCGCGTTCTGAAATCGGCGACACCACCCGCGCACTGCTGCGACTGCAGGCCGATGGCAGCCAGGCGGGCGCGGCATTGCCGATGCTCGGCGAAGCTGCCAGCCGCAGCTATCAACGCTACCTGGGCAGCTTCGACCATCCCATCCCCGAGTTCTTCGAAGCCGCACTTCCCGACTCCCAGCAAGGCGGCAGCAGCCGCTGAGGTGCGCCATGAAGCATTCGCCCGACGTCCTCACTGCACGGCACGGCCCGGCAACACTGCCGTCACGCCCGCAAGGCAGTGCAGCCGTGACCATGATGCTGGTGTTGTTGGGGCTGGTGGTGGTGCTGGGGCTGGTGGAGATTGGCTACCTGTACTGGAGCAAGCGCGATGTGCAGAAAACCGCCGACCTGGCTGCGCTTGCCGGTGCACAACGGTTGGAACTCTGCACCACCGACTACAAGGACAACCTGGCTGCCCGCCGCAACGCCACCACCGACAACAGTTTCCAGGGGCAGTTGGCAATCAGCTGCGGCTACTGGGGCAGCGAACTCCCCAGCGGCGCACGCTTCACCAGCGTCAACAGCGGGCGGCCACTGAACGCCGTGCAGGTGACCGCCTCGCGTGATTCGCTGCCGTTCTTCGGCCAGATCGGCGACATGCCACGCATCAGCGCTACCGCCGTTGCCCGCCGCACCGCGCCGCAGGCGGCCTTCAGCGTCGGGTCGCGGCTGCTCAACATCAACAACAACGCCCCGTTGCAGGGCCTGCTGCGGCTGGTCGGCATCGATCTCAACCAGACCCAGGTAGCCAGCTACCAGGGCCTTGCCCAGGTCAAGATCACCCCGCGTGGGTTGCTTGATGCGCTCGGCATCCCTGTTGCTACCGACATCAGCGTGGGCGAGCTCAACAATCTGTTGGCAGCCAAGCAAGTCTCCGTAGCCAGGCTGCTCGACATCATGGCCGACCTCGGTGCACGACAGGAAGTGGCAGGGCTCAGATTGGGCGTCCTGCAGAATGAGCTGGCCCGGGTCGGACTGGACAAAGTGCTTGTGCAGTTGGGCTCCACTGCTACCAGCAGTGGTCTGTTCGCACAGATTGCCGGTGGCAGTGAAGCCGCCGCGGGCGCCCTTGACGTTGATCTCAATGCACTGGAGGTCCTGGGCACCGGCATTTCCATCGCCAATGCCAGCCACGCTGTCGCTATTCCCCGGCTGGACCTGCTCGGGCTTCTGAAAGCAAAGGCCAGCATCGTAGAGCCAGCATCGCTGGGCATCGGCCCCGTCGGCACCACTGCCTACAACAGTCAGGTACGCGTGTTTCTGGATATCGACACCAACAATCTCAACGTACTTGGACTGCACCTGGGCTCCCTGCTGGACAGCCTGGGGACCCGCATCAGGCTGCCAACCTATATCGACGTCATCGACGGCTACGGCACTCTCACCGCGATCAACTGCAGCGCGCAGCCTGCTACCGCGACGGTGAGCGTGGACAGTTCGATCGCCAATGTCTGCATCGGCAAGGCGAGCACGGCCTGGGATTCCACCGCCGAACTATGCAGTACCAGACTGCAGGAAGAGCAACTCATCACCCTGTTCAACAACAACGTGCTTACCCAGAAGATTCCGCTGCGCGGTCTTTCCACACGCGATACGCTCACCCTGTCCGCAGGGCAGGTCGGAACGGTGAAGCCCAATGAAGCGGCGCTGGGTACGCTGGTCTCCAATTTGACGAACGCGCTGTTCAATGTCCTGCAGTCCCTGTTCAAGCCGGCAGGCAGCAACAATGATGTCGCCAGGAACCTTGCGATCCAGTACCTGGATGCCACCAAGGTCAACGGCATCTACGACCCGGCAAAGGTGGTGGACGCACTGCGTGCCGGTTACAAGGACCCGCATCGGAACATCGACCTCCCGCCGTTGGGTTCATGGACCACGAAAATCCCCGTCTGCGAGGGAAATATCCTGATATGCATCCCGCAGAACAAGGACGGGGATGTCTGGCAGGGATTCCTCAATGAGACGACCCTGTCCAAGCCCAACCTGCTGGGGGGATTGTTCGACATCCTTGGGATCACCTCCTGCAGCGGCATAGTGAAGGGATTGGCCTTCAACGAGTGCGTGCGCAACTCGCTGACCAAATACCTGCAGACCAAGCAGGATGGCTTCTCCGGCAACACCGGCTACGATCCAACGACCGCAACCGGGACCTGTTCCAGCGTGCTGTGCATCCTGCTCAAGCCGGTGGTGGACGGCGTCCTGCAACCTGTCCTCGACGGCATCGGCAAACTGCTCTCCGTTACCTTGTCGGAGGTTCTGGGGCTGCAGCTGGGGCGTACCGACGTGCACATGCAGTCGATCCAGTGCGGCCGCAGCCAGTTGGTGGAGTAGTAACGATGGAAACCGGCAAAACGCCCGTCAGACAACGCTGTGCGGCGCAGATCGCGTGCTATGCTCGCGGCCGACCCGTGCGCATTCATGAATTGCGACGGCCATCGCAATTCGGGGGAATTACGAGGACCATGAGACGTATGCAGACGCTTTCAACCCGGCTGTGCTGGGCCGTGCTGGTTGTCACCGGCCTGTTGGCCGCACCGCAGGCGATGGCCGGGCGCTGGCAGCGCGGCGAAGCCGAGCCACCTGCCGCCCCCGCCAACAGCGAGGACACCACCGTCGGCAATACCGTTGCCGAGCTGCAGCGGCTGATGAACGCCCACGCGCTGACCGAGCTGCGTACCACCTACAACGGCAACTATGGCGCCAGCCTGCTGTTCCATGCCGATTCGCTGAACTACTACGTGGCCCTGTTCCACGAGAAGGAGTTCTGGCGGGTTATCCGCACCGAGTCGGTGGACAACGCCGAGACCCTGTACCTCACCTTTGCCGAGCAGACCAAGCAGTTGGCCCAGGTCTACCTGGACACCATCCGCCTGCAGGCCGGCAAGGCCTACAGCGAAAAGCTGGTGGCCATGAATGAACGCCGCCTGCGTGGCCTGCAGCAGGAAGTGGAGCAGCAGCGCCAGCAGTCGCTGCAGGTCAGCAACGCGCTGCAGGAACGCAAGCAGCAGGCCGTTGCGTTGAGCACCGACCTGCGCGCCACCAACAGCCAGCTCGAAGCCCTCAACCAGCAGATCAAGGCCCTGCAGGCACAGCAGGTGAACCCGGAACTGTCGCTGCCGGCCACCCCATCCGTGGCGCCCGCGGCGGCGCATGCAGGGCCGGCACAAGCGCAGGATGTGCCGGCCCCGCAGCCCTGAGGCCAACGGCAACCCCTACCCACCCGGCCCGCCTTCTGGCGGGCCGTGTGTTTTGGCGGTTGAGAACCGGCGGCAGCGTCGCCATAAAGGAAGTTCCTGTCCGCAACGTAGCCTGCCATGAGCGATCTTCCCCACGTATTCGAGGCCACCACCGAAACCTTCGAAGCCGAAGTCCTGCAGAAATCCCTGCAGACCCCGGTGCTGGTCGACTTCTGGGCAACCTGGTGCGGCCCCTGCAAGTCACTTGGCCCGATCCTGGAAAAGCTCGCCGGCGAATACAACGGCGCGTTCGAGTTGGCCAAGGTGGACGTGGACAAGGAGCAGCAGATCGCCGCGGCGTTCCAGATCCGCTCGGTGCCAACCGTGTTCCTGATCAAGGATGGGCAGATCGTCGATGGCTTCCCCGGCGCGATGCCGGAGGGCCAGCTGCGTGAGTTCCTGACCCAGCACGGCGTCACCGCGTTGGAGCCCCCCCCCACCGAGGACACCCCGGCCGAGGCCTTGCCACTGGACCCGCAGGCCGAGGTTGCCGCACTGCGCGAGGCCATCACCGCTGAGCCGGACAAGGCCGAACTGAAGCTGGACCTGGCCCTGGCCCTGATCAAGACCGGCGCCACCGCCGAGGCCGGACCGCTGCTTGATGCCCTGCCGGCCAACCTGGCCACCGACGACCGCGCCATCCGTGCCCGCGCCCGCCTGGACTTCGGCAATGCCCTGCAGGGTGCACCGGCTGCCGACACCCTGGCCAGCCGCATCCAGGCCGATGGCAATGACCTGGAAGCGCGCTATCAGTACGGCATCCATCAGCTGCTGGGCGGTAACGACGAGGCCGCGCTGGAACAGTTCATCGAGATGCTGCGCATCGACCGCAGCTTCCGTGACAACCTGCCGAAAAAGGCACTGATCGATGCCTTCCGGGTAATCGAGGACGAGGACCTGGTGGGTCGCTACCGGCGCCGTATGTCCTCCCTGTTGTTCTGAGACCTGCGTCTCATTCAGTCAGGCGCCATCCGTTCTGGATGAAAATGTGATGTCCGTCTGTTGCAGGCGGACACGGCGTGGCGGGGTCACGCCGTCCAGGGGATGGAGATGCAGCGGTATGGTTACCGGCGTCAGGGTCCCGCAGCCCAAGGATCACCGCGCTCGTGACTGCCCATGTCTATCGTCTTGCCCCCGCCGCCCTGCGCTGGCTGTTCATCGCCGTGATGCTCTGCGCTGTTCCTGGCGCGCAGGCGCAGGATTGGAACTACCGCGTCCGCCCCGGTGACACCCTTTGGGACCTGGGCGCCCTCTATCTCAAGCCCGACGTGGCCTGGCAGCAGTTGCAGGCCCACAACCGCGTTGCCGACCCTTACCGCCTGCCGCCGGGCCAGCGCCTGCGCTTTCCCATTGCCTGGTTGCGGGTCACCCCTGCCCCGGCGCGGGTAGTGGCGGTGCGCGGCCGGGTGCAGGTCCAGGACAGTGACAACGGCAGCCGCGCGGTAATCCAGGGCATGCTGTTGCCGATCGGCAGCACCCTGCAGACCGGCGCAGAGGCCAGCGTGACCCTGGCGTTTGCCGACGACTCGCGCCTGCAGCTGCGCGAGAACTCCCAGCTGCAGCTCGACCAGCTGAGCAGCTACGGCGCCACCGGCATGGTCGACACCCGCCTGCGCCTGCAGCGCGGCCGCAGCAGCAGCCGGGTAACGCCTGCACGTGGCCCGGCCTCGCGCTACATCATCACCGCCCCCACCGCGACCAGCAGCGTGCGCGGCACCGTTTTCCGGGTCAGTGCCGGAGCAGCGGGCGCCATCGCCGCCACCGAAGTGATGGAGGGCCGGGTCCAGGTCGATACCCGCAGCACACGCCAGTTGGTCGGCGCAGGCCAAGCCAGCCTGGACCCATCATCCGGCACCGCGGCGCCGGCGCTGCAAGCCTTGCTGCCGGCGCCGGAGCTGCTTGATGCGCAGCTGCGCCTGCAACCCTTGCCGCTGTCCGCGGCGTGGCAAGCGGTTGCCGGCGCCGCCCGTTACCGGGTGGAGATCGTGCAGTCGGCAGCGCCTGAAGTGCTGTTGTTTGCGCGTGAGACCAACGAAACCACGCTGGGCATCGACCAGTTGCCCGCTGGCCAGTTGCGCCTGCTGGTCCGCGCCGTGGCCGCGGACGGCAGCGAGGGGCTGGATGCCGAACGCGACTTCACAGTCCCCGAAGGCCTGCCCGCCCCGTTGACCGTAGCGCCGCGTCACGGCCAGACCGTGCAGCAGGCACAGCCCCGCTTTGAATGGGCCAAGGTCGACGGTGCCGTCGCCAGCGTGCTGCAGGTGGCGACCGATCCGGCCTTCCTGCACCCGCTGGTCGAGCAGCGCACCAGCGGCCAGCGCTGGCGCACGACCGATGCGCTGCCCGAAGGCCGCTACTACTGGCGTGTGGCTTCGCTCGACGCGCAGGGCCAGCAAGGGCGTTACGGCCAGAGCATGCCGCTGCAACGCAGTGATGTTCCGGTTGACCCCTCGCTGCAACAGCTGCAGCCGGGCAAACGCATGTTGACCCTGCGCTGGCAGGCCAGCGACGGCCACCCGCGCTACCGGGTGCAGATTGCCCGCAACGCAGCATTTTCGAAGTTGCTGTTGGACCGCGAGGTGGACGCACCCGAGGTCACTCTCAAACAACCCTGGCGCGGCGGCACCTTGCATGTACGCGTGCAGCAGATCGATGACGATGGTTATGCCGGTGCATTCTCGGCTACGCAGCAGGTCAAACTGCGCTGCGGCCTGTGTTACGGCGCAGGCGCTGGCGCCCTGCTGCTGCTCGCGCTATGAGACAGCTGCGGTTGGGCTGGCGCCGACGCCTGCTGTTCGCCGTGGTCTTTGCCGTGCTGGCAGGCCTGGTCAGCCAGACCCGCCTGTTCTGGCAACCGGACGAAGCCGTCTATGACCTGATGGTCGGCGATTGGGCGTATTCCCCGGATCCGCGCCTGGCCATCATCTCCATCGATGACCGCAGCCTGCAGCAGTTGGGCCAATGGCCCTGGCCACGTAGTACCCATGCACGCCTGCTCGACCGCCTGCAGCAGGCTGGCGCCCAACGGGTGGCGCTGGACCTGATGTTTCCCGAGCCCGATCGCAAGGACGCCAGCCAGGACCAGGCGTTGGCCGCCGCCATCGACCGCAACGGCCGGGTGATCCTGCCTGTGCTCGCGGCAGCGGCCAGTGACGAGGCGGTCCCCGAAGAGCTGATGCCGATCCCGGCCATCGCCGATGCCGCCGCCACGCTGGCGCATACCGATATCGAGGTGGATGCCGATGGCGTGGCCCGTGGTGCCTACCTCAAAGGCGGCATGGGCACTGCCCATTGGCTGGCACTGGGCGCGGCGCTGGCCGGGCACGAAACGCCACGCCCCGGGCTGCCAGCCGCCACCAACCGGGCCGCTTCGCCCTACCAGTGGCAGCGCGACAACTATGTGCGCGTGCGGTATGCGGGGCCGCCCGGCAGCTTTCCACAGATGTCGTATGTGGACGTGCTGGACGGCCACATCCCCGAGCAACTGCTGCGCGGCCGCCTGTTGATTGTCGGCATGACCGCCAGCGGCATCGCCGCGCGCCTGCTTACGCCCACCTCCAAGGAGCTGTGGATGACAGGCAGCGAATACCAGGCCAATGTCGCCGCCATGCTGCTGGCGGGCAACGCCATCACGCCCTTGCCGCGCTGGTTGCAGACCGGCCTGACCGCGTTGTTGGTGATGCTGGGTGCGCTTGGCATCACTGCCAATGTCCGCTCGCGCTGGCTGTTTGCAGCCCTGGCCATTCCCACACCGTTCCTGCTCGCGCTGCTCCTGTTGCATGGTGCCGACCTGTGGTTCGCGCCGGTCGCCGCCATTGCCTGCTTCATCGCCCTGCTGGCGAGCTGGACGCTGTGGCAGATGCGCTATTGGCGCGGCCAGGCCAACCGCGACACCTTGACCGGCCTGGCCAACCGCATGCGCTTCGAGGAGACCCTGCGCCGCGAGAACGATGCGGCGCGCCGCAATGGCAAGCCGTTGACCCTGATGCTGATCGACGTGGATCACTTCAAGGAATGCAACGATAGTTTCGGCCATCAGGTAGGCGACCGCCTGCTCAGGCAACTGGGCCGCACCATCGACGGCATTGCGCGGCGCCCGCGTGACCTGGCAGCACGCTTCGGTGGCGACGAATTTGCCTTGATCCTGCCCGACACACCGCCCGCAGGCGCCGAACAGTTGGCGCAGACGCTGATCAACCAGGTCCGCCAGTTGCAGGTCGCCACCGGCAAGGGCCAACACACCCGCACCAGTGTCACCATCGGCCTGTGCAGTGCGGTGCCGGGCAGCGAGGACAGCTCGGCGCGCCTGTTCGAGGCTGCGGACGGGGCGCTCTACCAGGCCAAGGAGGCCGGCCGCGACGGCTACCGCGTCGCCCTGCCAAGGCCACGCTGACGATTCCATACGCATGCGGATGTTAGACTCCGCATCCCCTGTATGGCCGTGCCCGCAATGAAAGCCAGCCTGTTCCGTCTCGGCATCAACCTGTGGCCCCCCTTTCTGTTCACGGGCATCCACGTCACCGATATCAGCGCCGACTACCGCTACGTCCGGGTCGAGCTGCGGCAACGTCCCTGGAACGTGAACTACGTGCGCACCCACTTTGGTGGCAGCCTGTTCGCCATGACCGATCCGTTCTGGATGCTGTGCCTGCTGCACAACATGGGCAGCCGCTACTTCGTCTGGGACAAGGCCGGCAGCATCGACTTCCTCAAGCCCGGGCGCGGCGTGGTGTGGACCGAGTTCCGCCTGGACGACGCCACCCTGGCCGAAGTGCGCGCGGCCACAGCCAACGGCGACAAGTACCTGCACTGGTTCCAGAATGACGTAGTCGACGCCAGCGGCGAAGTGGTGGCGCGGGTGCGCAAGCAGGTCTATGTGCGCCTGAAGCCCGACGCGCGCAAGCCGGGCTGATTGCTGCTGCGGCGCCTCAGTCCGGCAAGCGGCTGGCCGGTAACGGCAAGCTCAACCATTCGTTGCTGCCGGGCCTGCCGTACAGGGCCACCTGCAGGCGCTGGCCCTGCGCATCCAGCTGCAATGGCCGCGCCTGCCCACGCAGGTCGGCGGGCATCGCCTGCAGCGCGTCGGCAGCCGGACCTTGCTGGTACCCGCGCAGCCACAGCAGCGCTTCGGCCGCACGCAGGCTGGCGCCCGCATCCTGCAGCCGTGTCGTATAAGCGACGTAGGCCGGGCCTGCGATATCGCCAAGAATGCAGCCAACCGCATTGGCAGCACACTCCAGCCGCCACAGCGACTGCGGCGACGGAACTGGCCAGCGCACGGGTTGATCGGCTGCCAACGCATGCGCTGCGGCTGGCAGGCAAGCCCCCTGCAGGCGCTCGGCTGTCGCCGCGCGGAACTTGCGCGCATCCCACACCAGGAACGCCAGCGGATGTTCTTGATCCAGGTTGGCACTGCTGACCAGTTGGAACTCGCCGCGCATGGCCGTACACATGCTCAGCGCGTCGGCAGCCGGTCGGCTGAACACGCCATTGCAGGCCGGGGGCAACGGCTGATCCAAGGGTAGCTCGGCCAGCACTTCAGCCAACAGGCGGACATTGCCGCGGACCATGCCCGCGCCCAGCATCGCCGGCACCAAGCCATCACTGCGCGACATCAACATCCGGCCGGTGCGGGTGTCGCTGCAGATCCCAGCCAGGGCGGCGTCGCTGTGTCCCTGCACATGGGCCAGCGCATGGGCGGCAGCCGACCGTTGCAGCAGGGTCCAACGCGGCAGCGGCGCGCGCGCGTCGGCGACAAAAGGGCTTTGATAGTGGTCGTATCGGGACAGCGCGGCGATACGCGCCAGCAACGCCTGTTGCGACTGCAGCGACTGCGCCAGCGCATCCGGTGCGGCGCGCACCTGCGGCAGGCATTCGCCGCCACCCCAACTGCAGATCACGTCCATGTCGGCTACGTGGGGGTAACGCCCCAGCGCGGCACGCGGCACCTGCTCCAGCAGGCCGCCATCGGCGGCGGCATCGCCCAGCGGCGTGCGTGCAGCGGCGGCGATCCGCCGCCCGTCCTCGGCAATCAGGGCAGCCCGCGCCGAATCCGGCACGTCGTCGAAGTCCAGCAGCCATATCGCATCAAAGGCGTTGGCACCCTCGAAGTGCGGTGGCTGCTCCATCAATGCCAACGCCTGCTGTCGCGCCTTGGGCACCGGCATCCAGTGCGACACCAGCCACAACAGCACCATTGCCGCCAGCACCAGCAGGGCGGCTGTCACGATCCATCGCAGCACCTTCAACACAGCGTTCCCTCGGCATGCCGTCACAACTGAACGATGGCAGCTTAACCGGCGCCTGCATCCCGCTACAATTTGCCCATGTCGCCCGAAGCCGTTTCCCCCACCCCCCGCCCCTCCCTGCAACGTCTTTTCCTCACCGGCCTGCTGACCCTGCTGCCGATCTGGTTGACCTGGGTTGTCGTCAAATTCGTGTTCGTGCTGCTGTCGGGCATCAGCAGCCCGTTGGTGGTGCCGCTGTCCGAACGCATCGCCGCCTCCTTTCCCGGTTACCTGGGCTGGGTCAAGGCAGTGTGGATGCAGGACATCATCGCCCTGCTGGCCACCTTGCTGGTCATCCTGCTGGTGGGCTTTCTCAGCCGTCGGGTGATTGGCCAGCAGCTGCTGCGCTGGTTTGGTGCGGTGATCCGCCGCATTCCCCTGGCCAGCATCATCTATGACAGCGCCAAGAAGCTGCTGGACATCCTGCAGACCAAGCCCGGCAGTACCCAGCGCGTGGTGCTGATCGACTTCCCCCACCGGGACATGAAATCCATCGGTCTGGTCACACGGGTGATCCGCGAACAGGGCACCGGCCGCGAGCTGGCGGCGGTCTACGTCCCGACCACCCCCAACCCGACCTCCGGTTACCTGGAGATCGTGCCGGTGGAGCTGCTCACCCCCACCGACTGGACCGTGGACCAGGCCATGAGCTTCATCATCTCCGGCGGGGCCGTGGCCCCGGAGACCGTGCCGTTCACCCGCGCCGGCGATCGTTGAGCCCGTGTCCCGGCCGCTTGCGGGCCCGGGACAAGCCTGCTGGCGTGGCTGCGGCGGTCTAACTGGCGGCTGACTCCGGCGTGCACCGCCCGCCGCCCCCCCCCATTCACCTGCCACCGCGCCTAGCCGTATCCGCCGTTATCGGGCAAGCTCCCCCGCTGATGTATTTGCGGAACACCTGATGTCTCACAGCTCGCTGCGCCTGCTTGCGCTGGCCATTGCCTCGATCCTGACCCTGTCGGCCGCCGCGCCGGCCGATGCTGCCAAGAAGAAGAGCCAACGCTCCGCCAGCGCGCAGAGCCGCGCCACTCCGGCCCGCGCACGCCCTGCAGCCCGCCCGGCCGCGCGCCGGCCGGCGCCGGCGCCCTTGCCGATCAAGCAGGACAACCCCGCCAAGCTCAATCGCATCTACGACGAATACTGGGATGCCTCGATGCGGCTCAATCCGCTGCAGGCCACGTTCCAGGGGGATGCCCGTTACAACGACCAGTTGCCGAATTTCCTGTCGGCCGCCTCGCGCCAGCAATCCCATGACTTCATGGTCGAGTGGCTGGGCAAGGTGGAAGCTGTCGGCCCGACCGGCCTGCAGGGCCAAGACCTGCTGAGCTACGAGATCTTCGTGCGTGACGCGCGCGTATCGCTGGCCGGCGAGCAGTACCCGACCTGGATGCTGCCGATCAACCAGTACTACAACCTGTCCAGCATCATTGCCGTGCTCGGTTCCGGTGCCGGTGCGCAGCCGTTCCGCACGGTCAAGGATTACGAGAACTGGTCCAGGCGCTCATTGGGCATCCCTACCCTGTTCGACCAGGCCATCGCCAACATGCGCCAGGGCATGGCCGCTGGCGTGGTGCAACCTCGCGCGTTGATGGAAAAGGTGCTGCCGCAGCTGGATGCGGTGATCAAGCCCAGCGCCGAGGAAACCCTGTTCTGGGGGCCGATCAGGAACCTGCCAGCTGATTTCTCCGAAGAGGACAAGGCCCGCCTGACCGCCGAATACAAGCGCATGATCGAGTACCGGATCATTCCGGCCTACCGCTCGCTGCGCGGCTTCATCGCCACCGAATACATGGCTGCCGCACGCACCACCGATGGCATGGGCGCACTGCCCAATGGCCAGGCCTGGTACGCCCACAATGTGGCCACCAGCACCACCCCTGACCGCACCCCCGCCGAGATCCACGCCCTGGGCGAGCAGGAGGTAAAGGACCTGCAGGCGCGCATCACCGCGCTGATGAAACAGGCCAGGATCCGTGGCTCGATGCAGAAGGCATTCACCACGATGCGCAGCGACCGCCAGTTCACTTTCCGCGATCCCGACGCCCTGCTGGCCCAATACACCAGCGTCGGACAGCGGGTGCAGGCGGTGGTACCCACCCTGTTCAACGAGCAGCCCAAGGCCAAGCTGGAGATCAAGGCGGTGGAACCGGAGCGTGCGGCCACCACCAGCGCTGCCAGCTACCAACCAGGCAGCGCCGACGGCCAGCAGCCCGGCGTGCTCTACATCAACACCGGCGACCTGCCCTCGCGCAAACGCTGGTCGGTGACCATGCAATATCTGCATGAAGCCATCCCTGGCCACCACTACCAGCTCGGCGCGCAACAGGAACTCACCGCCTTGCCCCGCTTCCGTCGCCTGGGTGGTGACGTGGCCTTCGTCGAAGGCTGGGGCCTGTATGCCGAATCGCTGGGGCAGGAACTTGGCCTGTATTCCGACCCCTATGATCAGTTGGGCTACCTGCAGACGACCTTGTTGCGGACCGTGCGCCTGGTGGCCGACACCGGCCTCAATGCCGCTGGCTGGAGCCGCCAGCAGGCCATCGACTACATGGTAGCCAATGCCGACATCCCGGCTGCCGATGCGGCTGCCGAAGTTGAGCGCTTCATGGCCTTGCCCGGGCAGACGCTGGCCTACCGCGTCGGCGAGATCAAGATCCGCCTGCTGCGCGACAAGGCCAAGGCGGAGCTCGGCGAACGCTTCGATCCGCGCGAATTCCATCACGAAATCCTCAAGGACGGGTCCATGCCGCTGGACATCCTTGAGGCCAAGGTCGACCGTTGGATCGCCAGCAAGAAAGCCTGACCACCCGCCAAGGAGCCACCATGCAGCGCTGGACATCCCGACTTGCCCTGATGTGCGTGTTCGCGTGTTCCAGCATTGCCGCAGCCGCTCCACCGGCTGCGCCGGACGCTGGCGTGGACGCCTTGATGCAGCGCTATGACGGCCAGGTGCCCGGCGCCTCGGTGCTGGTGCTCAAGGATGGCCAGCCCGCCTTCCGTCGCGGCTACGGGCTGGCCGTAGTGGAGGACGGCACCCCGGTTACCCCGGCCAGCAACTTCCGCCTGGCCTCGGTGAGCAAGCAGTTCACCGCCGCGGCCATCCTGCTGCTGGTCGAGGACGGCAAGCTGGGCATCGATGACCCGCTGAAGAAATGGCTGCCCAGCCTGCCTGCGGTGGCCGACACGATGACCCTGCGCCAGCTGCTCAGCCACAGCAGCGGCCTGCTCGACTACGAAGACCTGATGGACCCGGCCGACACCCGCCAGGTCCATGACGCCGACGTGCTTGCGCTGCTGGAAAAACAGAACCGCAGCTACTTCACACCCGGCACGGACTACCGTTACAGCAACAGTGGTTATGCTTTGCTGGCACTGGTGGTGGGCAAGGCCTCGGGCAGCGATTTCGCCAGCTTCCTGCGCCAGCGCATCTTCCTGCCGCTGGGCATGACCAACACCTTCGCCCACCAGGATGGCGTGGACGAAGTGCCCCACCGCGCCTATGGCTACAGCCAGATCGAAGGCCGCTGGCAGCGCACCGACCAGAGCACCACCAGTGCCGTGCTCGGCGATGGCGGCATCTACTCCTCCATCGACGATCTCGCCAAATGGGACGCAGCGCTGTACGACGAGCGCCTGCTGAAGGCCGCGTCGCTGAAGCAGGCCTTCAGCCCGGCAACGAAAACCACCGAACCCGATGTGCCGTTCTATGGCTTCGGCTGGCGCATCAACGGCGATGCGCTGTGGCATAGCGGCGAGAGCATCGGCTTCCGCAATGTGATCGTGCGCTATCCCAAACAACAGCTGACGGTGATCGTGCTGAGCAACCGCAACGAGCCCGAACCCTATCCGCTGGCCATCGACATCGCCCGCCGCTGGCTGGATGCGGCGCGATGAGGCTGCTCGGCATCCACCATGTGGCGGTGATCGCCTCGGATTACGCGCGCTCGCGCGACTTCTACGTGCGCATCCTCGGGCTGGCGGTCATTGCCGAAAATTACCGCGACGCGCGTGACTCCTGGAAGCTGGACCTGCGCCTGCCCGATGACAGCCAATTGGAATTGTTCTCCTTCCCGAACCCTCCCGCACGCCCCAGCCGCCCGGAAGCCTGCGGCCTGCGCCACCTGGCATTCCGCGTAACCGACTTGGACGCGATGGTCGCCCACCTGCAGCGCGAAGGCGTGGCCTGCGAGCCGATACGCGTGGACGAATTCACCGGCAGCCGCTTCACCTTCTTCGCCGACCCCGACGACCTGCCGCTGGAACTCTACGAGATCCAAACCCGGTAGTGCCGAGCCATGCTCGGCAGGGGCTTTCCTGGCAACACATCCGCGTCTCAGATTGTGGGAGCGGCGTAAGCCGCGAAGCCAAAGCAAGATCAGAAGCGATGGAGCCAACCCCTCCCCAACCCTCCCCTACGCCTTCGGCGCAAGGGAGGGAGCGTAGGACCATGCTCGGCAGGGGCTTTCCTGGCAACACATCCGCGTCTCAGATTGTGGGAGCGGCGTAAGCCGCGAAGCCAAAGCAAGATCAACAGCGATAGAGCCAACCCCTCCCCAACCCTCCCCTACGCCTACGGCGCAAGGGAGGGAGCGTAGGACCATGCTCGGCAGGGGCTTTCCCGGCAACACATCAGCGCCTCAGATTGCGGAGCGGCGTAAGCCGCGACGCCACTGCAACACCGGAAGCGATAGAACTTACCCCTCCCCAACCCTCCCCTTGGCCTCCGGCCAAAGGGAGGGCGCAACAAGTCACATTCCGCCCCTGGCCACGTCCCTGGTCCTAATGACTTCCGGCGCATTGTCGCCGGCCCGGCCGTGGCGGAAGGTTGCGGTCATCATCCAAGGAGAGGTTGGGTTCCCATGCTGCAGATCCGTGGTCTGTCGAAAACCTACGCCAATGGCGTACACGCACTGAAAAATGTCGATCTCGACATTCCCCGCGGCATGTTCGGCCTGCTCGGTCCCAATGGCGCCGGCAAGTCCTCCTTGATGCGCACCCTGGCCACCCTGCAGGAGGCCGATTCCGGCAGCGCCACCTTGGCCACCGCCGATGGAGCCAGCATCGACGTGCTGCGCGACAAGGATGCGTTGCGCCGCAAACTCGGCTACCTGCCGCAGGATTTCGGCGTCTACCCCAAGGTCAGCGCACTCGACCTGCTCGACCATTTCGCGGTGCTCAAGGGCCTGACGGCGCGCAAACAGCGCAAGGAAGTGGTCGAAGCCCTGCTGCAGCAGGTCAATTTGTGGGACGCACGCAAGCGCAAGCTCGGCACCTATTCCGGTGGCATGCGTCAGCGCTTCGGTATTGCCCAGGCCCTGCTCGGAAACCCACAGTTGGTGATCGTCGACGAACCGACCGCCGGCCTGGACCCGGAAGAACGCAACCGTTTCCTCAACCTGTTGGCCGAGATCGGCGAGAACGTGGCGGTGATCCTGTCCACGCACATCGTCGAGGACGTCACCGACCTGTGCCCGACCATGGCCATCATGAACAAGGGTGAGGTGCTGCTGACCGGGCGCCCTGCAGATGCCATCAATGCATTGCAGTCGCAGGTCTGGCGCAAGCAGGTGGCCAAGGCCGCGCTGCCTGATTACGAAAGCCGTTTCACCGTACTGTCGACCCGACTGGTGGGTGGCCACCCGGTGATCCACGTATTCGCCGACACCCCCCCTGAAGCAGGCTTCGAACCGGTAGCACCGGGCCTGGAGGACGTCTACTTCCAGCGCCTGCGCCTGCAGGCGCAGGCCGCCTGACGGAGACGACCATGACCCTCGCCTTCCTGCACTTCGAGCTGCGCGAGCAGCTGCGTTCCCCCTTGTTGTGGCTGCTTGCGGTGCTGTTTGCCCTGCTCGCCTTCGGTGCCGCCTCCAGCGACGCTGTCCAGATCGGCGGTGGCATCGGCAACGTGCACCGCAATGCACCGTCGGTGATCGCCAGCTTCATGACCTCCTTCACCCTGATCGGGTTGCTGGTGGTCACCTTGTTCGTCAGCAATGCCTTGTTGCGCGACTTCGAACTGGGCACTTCCGAGCTGGTGTTCTCCAGCCCGATCAAGCGCCGCGACTACCTGCTTGGGCGGCTTGGCGCAGCGCTGCTGGCCAGCCTGCTGATGTACGTGATCATCGGCATCGGGTTGTTCATCGCCCAGTTCATGCCGTGGATCGATGCGGCACGGCTGGGGCCGGTATCACTACGGCCTTATCTGTGGTCGTTCGCGTTCATGGTGCTGCCGAACGTGCTGTTCACCACCGCCCTGCTGTCCGTGCTGGCGGTTACCACCCGCAACATCCTGTGGGTCTATATCGGCGTCATTGTGTTTTTCGTGCTGTACGGCGTCAGCCGCGCCCTGCTGGCCGACATCGACAACATGCGCATTGCCTCGCTGCTCGATCCACTGGGCATGCGTGCGATGAGCCATGCAACGCGCTACTGGTCGGCCGAGGAGCGCAACACCGGCCTGCCTGCGTTCACCGGTTACCTGCTGGAGAACCGCGTATTGTGGCTGGCGGTGACCGGCGCGTTGTTCACCGCGACGTTCGCCCTGTTCCGCACCGAGCGCAGCGGCACCGGCCGCAAGCGGGGCAGGAAGGTGGCCAGCGTCGCCACCATCGACAGCAAGCGTAGCAATGTCATTGCCCCCAAGGTCACGCCGGACTTCAACGCTGCCACTGGTTGGCGACAGCTGCTGCGCCAGGTCGGGTTCGATGCGCTGGGCGTGTTCCGCAGTGCGCCGTTCCTGGTGTTGCTGGTGTTGGGCATGGCCAACTTCATTCCCAGCGCCCTCCACCGTCAGACCGTATACGGCACGCCCAGCTGGCCGGTGACCTCGCAGATGCTGGAGGCCTTGCAGGGCAGCTTCAGCTTCCTGCTGATTATCATCGTGCTGTTCTATGCCGGCGAGCTGGTGTGGCGTGAACGCAGCGTGCGCGTCGCCGGCATCAGCGACGCCATGCCGGTGCCGAACTGGGTGCCGCTGCTGGGCAAGTTCCTCACCCTGATCGCGGTGGTGTTCGCGTTCCAGGCCGTCGGCGGGCTTACCGCCATCGCCATCCAGCTGAGCAAGGGCTACACCCAGATCGAGCCGCTGCTGTACTTCAAGACACTCGCGCTGGACTCGGTGGTCTACATCCTGATGGGCGGCATGGCGCTGGTGCTGCAGGTACTGAGCAACAACAAGTTCATGGGCTATGCGCTGCTGATCCTGTTGCTGATCGGGCAATCGGTGCTGGGCATGCTCGACTACACCCAGAACCTGTACAACTTCGGCAGCTGGCCGATCGCCCCGTATTCGGACATGAATGGTTACGGTCACTTCCTGACCGGGCAGCTGGCCTTCCAGGGCTACTGGACGCTGTTCCTGCTGGTATTGCTGCTGCTGTGCGCGGCCTTGTGGGTGCGCGGCGTGGACTCCGGCTGGCGGCAGCGCCTGCGATTGGCAAAACAGCGCCTGCGCGGCCCACTGGGTGCAGGTCTGGCAGCTGCCTCGCTGGCCTTCATCGCCTGCGGCGGTTGGCTGTACTGGAGCACCAACATCCGCAATGAATTTGTCTCACCGGACCAGCAGCTCGACCTCCAGGCCCGCTATGAGCGCGACTACCGCAAGTACAAGGACCTGCCGCAGCCGCGCATCATCGCCATCGACAACAACGTCGACCTGCACCCGGAAACCCAGTCCGTGCGCATCGACGGCGTCTACCGCGTACGCAACACCCATGCGACCGCCATCCCCGACATCCATGTCACGATGGGCGATGACAAGACCCTGGCCAGCATCGAGATGGGCGGCGCCAAACTGACCACCCACGATGAGGAGCTGGGCTACCGCATCTACCACCTGGACGCACCGATGGCGCCGGGCGAGGAACGCGACATCCGCTTCACCGTCGACATCCATCCCAACGGCATCACCTCCGACCAGGCACAGACCCGGATCGTCGACAACGGCAGCTTCTTCAACAGCCGTGTACTGCCGGCCTTTGGCTATGACAGCGGCGCGGAGATCAGCGACCGCAACGAGCGCCGCAAGCGTGACCTCGGCGAACCAACACGCATGCCCAAGCTGGAGGATGAAGCCGCACGGGCCAATACCTACATCTCCAACGATTCGGACTGGCTGGATTTCCGCAGCACCGTCTGCACCGCACCGGACCAGATCGCCTTGGCACCGGGCTACCTGCAGAAGGAATTTGAACGCGATGGCCGCCGCTGTTTCAGCTACGCCATGGATCGGCCGATGCTGAACTTCTACGCCTATCTGTCGGCACGCTGGACAGTGAAGAAGGCCACGTACAAAGACATCCCGATCGAGATCTATTACGACGCCAAGCATCCGTACAACGTGGATCGGATGATCGAAGGCGTGCAGAAGTCACTGTCCTATTACGAAGCCAACTTCAGCCCGTACCAGCACAAGCAGGTGCGTATCATCGAGTTCCCGGGCTACCAGTCGTTCGCACAGAGTTTTGCCAACACCATCCCGTACTCGGAGTCGATCGGTTTCATCGCCGACCTGCGCGACAAGGATGATGTCGACTATGTGTTCTACGTCACCGCGCACGAAGTGGCACATCAATGGTGGGCGCACCAGGTGATCGGCGCCAACGTGCAGGGCGCCACCGTACTGTCCGAATCGCTGTCGCAATACTCAGCGTTGATGGTGATGGAGAAGGAATACGGACGCGGCCACATGCGCCAGTTCCTGAAGGATGAACTGGACAGGTATCTTTCTGGCCGCGGTGGCGAAGATGTCGAAGAACTGCCGCTGTATCGGGTGGAGAACCAGCAGTACATCCATTACCAGAAGGGTTCGCTGGTGTTCTATCGCCTGCGCGAGGAGATGGGCGAGGACGCGTTGAACCGCGCCCTGTCCCGCTTCATCCAAGCCAAGGCCTTCCAGCAACCGCCGTACACCACCTCGGCCGAACTGCTGGAGTTCATCCGCGCAGAAGCCAAGCCCGAGCAGCAGGGGCTGATCACCGACCTGTTCGAGAAGATCAGCTTCTACGACAACCGCGTGGTCGAAGCCAACGCCAGGAAACGAGCGGACGGCCGCTACGACGTGACCCTGCAACTGCACGCCGACAAGCGTTATGCCGACGGCATGGGCAAGGAGACCGCAGGCACGCTGAACGACTGGATCGAAGTCGGCGTGTTCGCCAAGGGGGCTTCCGGCAAGGAACGCGATGAAAAAGTGCTGTACCTGCAGCGCCACCACATCACCGTAGCGGCGCCCAGCATCACCGTCACCGTGGACCAGAAACCCGACGAAGCCGGTTTCGACCCGTACAACAAGCTTATCGACAGGGTATCGGCTGACAACCGCAAACGGGTCACGGTGCAGTAGGCAAGATGCGAGCGATACACGGCTTTAGCCCCTCTCCCGCTCGCGGGAGAGGGGTTGGGGTGAGGGCAGCTTCTGAGGCATTGCCGGGAAAGCCCCCTGCCGAGCATGGCTCGGCACTACAAGCCCCTCTCCCGCGCGGGAGAGGGGTTAGGGTGAGGGCAGCTGTTGCGGCATTGCCGGGAAAGCCCCTGCCGAGCATGGCTCGGCACTACAAGCCCCTCTCCCGCCTGCGGGAGAGGGGTTGGGGTGAGGGCAGCTGTTGCGGCACTGCCGGGAAAGCTCCTGCCGAGCATGGCTCGGCACTACAAGCCCCTCTCCCGCGCGGGAGAGGGGCTGGGGTGAGGGCAGCTGTTGCGGCATTGCCGGGAAAGCCCCTGCCGAGCATGGCTCGGCACTACAGGGCTGCAAAATCTGCTGCACTGCGGATTCCGTACGGGACCGAATGCGGTTACATTCGGCCCGTAAC
This sequence comes from Stenotrophomonas sp. UBA7606, assembly GCF_002477705.1. Classification (NCBI taxonomy): domain Bacteria; kingdom Pseudomonadati; phylum Pseudomonadota; class Gammaproteobacteria; order Lysobacterales; family Lysobacteraceae; genus Stenotrophomonas; species Stenotrophomonas sp. UBA7606. Next base: position 74,645 of record NZ_DLJW01000002.1, read on the forward strand.
AGCGCCGCCGGCAGCTGACCAAACCCACCCTGGGAGGGGACACATGCGTACGACTTTCAAGACCCTGCTGCTGGCCCTGCCGCTGCTGGCCGCCGGCTTCTCCGCCAGCGCCAGTGACAGCCCCGCCGGCCGCTGGCGCACCATCGACGACGAAACCGGCCGGGTGAAGTCCATCGTCGAGATCAGCCAGGCCGCCAACGGCACGCTCAGCGGCAAGGTGCTGCAGGTACTGCAGTCCGACCAGGGCCCGCACCCGGTCTGCAACAAGTGTGAAGGCGCCAACAAGGGCAAGCCGATCGAAGGCATGACCATCCTCTGGAACCTGCGCCCGGACGGCACCAACAAATGGGCCAACGGCACCATCCTGGACCCGGCCAAGGGCAAGACCTACAGCTCCAAGGTCGCGCTGGTGGACAACGGCCGCAAGCTGGACGTGTCCGGCTGCATCGCCTTCATCTGCCGCACCCAGACCTGGCAGCGCGACCCGTAAGCCGCTCAAAGCCCCTCTCCCACCGGGAGAGGGGTTGGGGTGAGGGTAAGGCACAAACTTGCTATTCGTTCCGTCAGGTCGCCTTGGGGCCCGTACCCTCATCCGCCCCTTCGGGGCACCTTCTCCCGCAGGGAGAAGGGAATCAGCAGCCCCGGCCTCCCGGGGCCGCTTCTTTCCGGCCATGCGATAATCCCCGGTCCCCTGCCGCAAACCATCGCCATGACCCGCAACGCCCTAGTCACCAATGCCCTGCCTTACGCCAACGGCCCGCTGCACCTCGGCCACCTGGTGGGTTACATCCAAGCCGATATCTGGGTGCGTGCGCGGCGAATGATGGGTGAAAAGGTCTGGTACGTCTGCGCCGATGACACCCACGGCACGCCGATCATGCTGGCCGCGGAGAAGGCCGGGGTAACCCCGGAAACCTTCATCGCCAACATCCAGGCCGGCCATGAGCGCGATTTCGCTGCCTTTGGCGTGGATTTCGACCATTACGACTCGACCAACTCGGCGACCAACCGCGAGCTGACCGAGGCGCTGTACGCCAAACTCGACGCCGCCGGCCATATCAGCCGTCGCTCGGTGGCGCAGTTCTACGACCCGGCCAAGGGCATGTTCCTGCCCGACCGCTACATCAAGGGCACCTGCCCGAACTGCAAATCGCCCGACCAGTACGGCGACAACTGCGAAGTCTGTGGCGCCACCTACGGCCCCACCGACCTGATCGAACCGAAGTCGGTGGTGTCCGGCGCCACCCCGGAAATGCGTGATTCGGAGCATTACTTCTTCGAAGTCGGCCGTTTCCAGGAGTTCCTGCGCGAATGGCTGGCCGGCGACGTGGCCCTGCCCGGCGTGAAGGCCAAGCTCGCCGAGTGGCTGGATGCCGAGGGCGGCCTGCGCGCGTGGGACATCTCGCGTGACGCGCCTTACTTCGGTTTCGAGATCCCCGGCGCACCGGGCAAGTACTTCTACGTGTGGCTGGATGCGCCGATCGGTTACCTGTCCAGCTTCAAGAACCTGTGTGCCAGGACCGGCGAGGACTTCGACGCCGTGCTCGCCGCCGACAGCAACACCGAACTGCACCACTTCCTCGGCAAGGACATCGTCAACTTCCACGGCTTGTTCTGGCCGGCGGTGTTGAAGGGCAGCGGCCTGCGCACGCCGACCAAGCTGCACGTCAACGGCTACCTGACCGTGGACGGCGCCAAGATGAGCAAGTCGCGCGGCACCTTC
>NZ_DLJW01000002.1:76522-130446 GCF_002477705.1 Stenotrophomonas sp. UBA7606
CTGGTCGGCAAGTTCGTCAACCTGGCCAGCCGCTGCGCCGGCTTCATCGCCAAGCGCTTCGACGGCAAGCTGGCCGACGCGCTGCCGGACCAGGCCCAGTACGACCGCTTCATCGCTGCGCTGGCGCCGATTCGTGAGGCCTATGAGCGCAACGACGCCGCTGCCGCCATCCGCCTGACCATGGCGCTGGCCGATGAAGCCAACAAGTACATCGATGACACCAAGCCGTGGGTCATCGCCAAGCAAGAGGGTGCCGACGCCGAACTGCAGGCGGTCTGCACCCAGGGTTTGAACCTGTTCCGCGTGCTGGTGACCGCCCTCAAGCCGGTGCTGCCGGCCACGGCACTGCAGGCCGAAAGCTTCCTCAACGCCCCGGTCCACGGCTGGGACGACATCACCCCCCCACTGACCGCACACCGCATCGCCGCCTACGTGGCGCTGTTCACCCGTATCGACCCCAAGATGATTGACGCAATGACCGACGCCTCCAAGGACACCCTCAGCGCCCAGCCTGCAGCAGAAGCCAAGCCGGCCAAGGCTGAAAAGCCCGCCAAGGTTGAAGTAAAGACCGAAACCAAGGCCGACGGTGAAGCTTCCGCGTACATCGGCATCGACGATTTCGCCAAGCTCGACCTGCGTATCGGCAAGGTGATCGAGTGCGGCTTCGTCGAAGGCTCCGACAAGTTGCTGCGCTTCCTGCTGGATGCCGGCGACCTCGGCCAGCGGCAGATCTTCTCCGGCATCCGCGGCAGCTACGCCGAGCCGGACGCACTGGTCGGCCGCAACGTGGTGTTCATCGCCAACCTGGCCCCGCGCAAGATGCGCTTCGGCCTGAGCGAAGGCATGATCCTGTCGGCCGGTTTCGACGGCGGCGCACTGGCGTTGCTGGATGCCGATGGCGGTGCCCAGCCGGGCATGCCGGTTCGCTGAAGAAGCAGGGATTGGGGAGTCGGGAGTGGAGATGGGTTGGAGCCCTGGGCCACGACTTCATCATTCATCTGCCGACGACGCTTCAAGCAGACAAGACAAGGCAGGGATGTGAGATGGGCTCCAAACCCCAAACGCCGCCATTGCCTTTGCGAATCCCCAATCCCGACTCTCCAATCTCCGCCCATGCAACTCGCCCTCTTCGACTTCGACCACACCATCACCGTCTGTGACACCTATAGCCGGTTTCTGCGTCGTGTGGCCACGCCGGAGCAGCGCGCGCAGGGGTGGTGGCGGGTTGGCCCGTGGGTGCTGGCCTATCGGCTGAAACTGATCTCGGCTGAACGCATCCGCCGCCGCGTCACTGCACAGGTGTTCACTGGCCGCCACGCGGGTGAGATCAGCCAGCTGGCCAGCGACTATGCACGCGAGCAGTTGCCGAATATGGTGCGCCCAGAGATGCTGGAGCAGATCCAGTGGCACAAGGCACAGGGCCATACCGTGGTGGTCGTGTCCGGTTCACTGGATCTATACCTGCAGCACTGGTGCGGGCGGATGGGCCTGCAGATGATCTGCAACCGGCTCGAGGTGCAGGACAACCGCTTCACTGGCCGCTACGCCGAGGGCGACTGTGGCGCGCGCAAGGTGGCCTTGATACGCAAGCGTTTTGACCTGGGCAAGTACCAACGAATTCACGCCTACGGCGACAGCAGCGAAGACAAGCCCATGCTGGCGCTGGCACATGAGCGCTGGTATCGCGGCAAATGCCTGACCTGAGCCCCTCTCCCGCCGGGAGCGGGGTTGGGGTGAGGGCGAATAGCAGGACTCTCCAATGAATACCCAACCCCCATCAGACGCTGCACGCCCCCCTCTCCCGCAGGGAGAAGGACAGGCTGCACTGGTCGAACGCCTCGATCGCCTGCTGCCACAGACCCAATGCGGCCAGTGCGGCTACGAAGGCTGCCGCCCATATGCCGAGGCGATGGCAACCGGTGAGACCGGCATTGACCACTGCCCGCCAGGCGGTGATGCGGGTGCACGTGCACTGGCACATGTGCTGGGAGTGCCGGCCCTGCCCTACGACCGCAGCCGTGGCGAGCACAAACCGGCGCAGGTCGCGGTGATCGTCGAAGCCGACTGCATTGGCTGCACCAAGTGCATCCAGGCCTGCCCCGTCGATGCCATCGTCGGCGGCGCCAAATACATGCACACGGTGCTGGCCGACCTGTGCACCGGCTGCGAGCTGTGCATCCCGCCCTGTCCAGTGGATTGCATCGAGCTGCAGGCTGTCCCGAACCCCGGCTTGGTGGGAGCGGCGTAAGCCGCGAAGCTCGTGGAAGCCCAGCTGTCGAAGATCCCTATCGCGGCATCAAACCGTAAAAACGCAGCAGCTCCAGATCATGTTGAACGCGGAGATCCAAACAATGCCGGCTTCGCGGCTTACGCCGCTCCCACACATCGGCAGAAGCTTGCTCCCTCAATACTCGTCATCCTCGCCTTTCGGCGGCAGTGGCGGCACGGTGAACTGGCGCCCGTGCGCACGACAATCCGCTATCAAGGCCTCCGCATCCGCGCGCACTATCGCGCGTGTACCCAGCGGATAGCGGTCGTCCTCGACCAGATCCGTGCGCAGGTCGGTAAACGGTGAGAACGAGGCCGATACCGCATAGCGCTCTTCCGAGGTAGCCAGCGCATCACCGCCCCACCAGCGGATCAACGATTGCGCGTTGTCCCAGATCAGCACCGTTTCCACGGTGCGGCGGCCGAGCAGGTAGCCCACCGCGCAGAAGCGGTTGGGAACGCTGCGGTCACCATGGCGCCGTACCGTGTTGCGCAGCTCCGCCTCGATCAGCTTGAACTGCGGGTAATCCAAGGGCTCGATGCGCTGCACCGGCGCTTGCGCGTAGATCATCTTCGACAGCGGCGCCGGTGCTGCCACCGACACGCTGGCCCCCATGCCCGCCAGGACACAACACAGCGCGAACAACAGACGACTTCTCATTCCTTTCCCTTGCCTCCCTGCAAGGACATCACCAGCCTCACGGCTGGATCTGCCCGGGCACCATCGCACCCGGGCCAGACCCGCGATAGCGGTGCAGTCCGCTTACGGCACAGCCGCAGTGATCACGATCTCGATCTTCCATGCCGGGTTGGCCAGTTTGGCCTGCACGGTGGCGCGCGCCGGGGTAGCGCCCTGCGGCACCCACTTGTCCCAGGCTTCGTTCATGCCGGGGAAATCGGCAATATCGGCCAGGAAGATCTCCGCGCGCAGGATGTTGCTCTTGTCGGTCGGGGCCAAGCGCAGCAGGTCGTCGATGGCCTGCAGCACCTGCTCGGTCTGGCCGACGATGTCGGCGCTGGTGTCTTCCGGCACCTGACCGGCCAGGTAGGCCACGCCGTGGTGGATGGTCATTTCCGACATGCGCGGACCGGTATCGAAGCGCTGGATCATGGGGGATTTCCCTTGGTGGATGTGCCCCCATTGTGACCGCAACCGGAAGTTTCAGGCGTTTCTTTGCAGCCCTCGCGCCACAATCGGCAAGCCACCGCCGCCAGCCAGATCACCACGGCCGCGATCACAAGTTTCTGCCCAAGTCCGCGGGGGCTGCCGCGCCACAGCACGTGCAGCCACAAGCCGCCAAACACCAGCCAGGCCCACCCCCACGCCCAGCGGTAGGCAGCCCGCCAGCGCGGATCGCGACCAAAGCACCAGGCCTGCACCAGCATGGCCACGCTCACGCAGACGAATGCGGTCTGCGCGGCCAGACCATGTACCAACGGTGCCAGCGCAGGCGCGTACCCGGGCAGCCAGCTGTCACCGATGGCGACTGTTGCCAGCCCCAGCGCGGCAACGCTGAACAGAACGGGCGGCAAACCACGGCGGGCGCCATCGGCAGATTGCGCGTGCAACGTCCAGGCCAGCAGCGCGATTGCCACGGCCAGGATGCAATACGCCATGCGCAGCAACAGGCCATAGCGCCCGTGCAGATAGAGGCTCAAGGTAGCCCGCGTCCAATCCAGATCAGTACGCAGGCACTGCAGCACGATCACCAGCACAACAAAGCCCAGGCAAACCGCAAGCACAGCGGCGGCAATGGCGCGCACCCGACGCTGCCGCTCAGGCATGCTCCGCGCGCGCGTCACGCCGCCGGATCCGGTACATCCGGGTGGCGAGCCTTCCATTCGGCAAGACGCTGCCGGTACAACGCCAGCTCGTCGGCATACAGGTCCAGCACACACAGCGGACATCCACTGCCGCAGCATTCATTGGGCCCTGGCGCCTCCGGCGGCTGCGGGCGTGGGTCGCTGTCAATAGGCAAGGTAGCGTTCATCGCATCAACAACGGCACGGCTGGCGGCAACAGGTCAGCCCTCATTCTAGCCAGTCGCGGTCACCCGGTGACGCGGCGCAGGTTGCTGCGCGCCTGGATATCGTAGCGTTGGTGGAAAAAATCGCTGAAGAAGATACGCGGCTGCGCCAGTACCTTCTTCAGGAAGCGCCGGCGATTCAGGCGGAACAGGAAGCCCGGCACCTTGCCCGCATATTCCTCGGCAATGCCACGGTCATAGGCATCAAACACGGCGGGTGGCGCGCCCAGGATGGCCATGTCGCTGTCCAGGAACAGCGCCGCATCGGCATCCAGCTCCTCGCCACCGAGGCTGCCATGGCGCGCGGTGAGTTCGATCAATGCGGCCACCCGCGCCGCATCCACGTCGCTGCCCGCCAGCCAGCGTTCGATGCCGGCCAGCGCCAACTGTGCCGAGCGCTGTTCGTTGTCGCTGCGCCCCGCCTCGTAGATGGCGTCGTGGTAGAGCACGGACAGCAGCACTTCCAAAGGCTGCTGCCAGCCCGGACCGGCGGCGACATCATCGTAGTGCTGCAGCAAGGCCTGCACGTGACCGAAGTTGTGGTACGCCCGCGGCGGCTGCGCGTAGGCGGTCTTGATCTCGGCCAGCAAGGGCGGCGGCAGGGTCTGCAGCAAGGCGTTCATGCCGGCATCTTGGCATGAACCGGCGACGGCGCGGCTCAGCCCAGGTTCCAACGCCCTTCGATCTGGTAGCGGCCCTGGCCAAGGAAGCTGCGCACCAGCACGAACTCGCGGACAAACCAGCGGAACGGCTGCACCGGCTGGATCGGCATGCGCCGCTTGTCATAGAGCAGCGTCATATGCGGGGTGAAGCGCGGATCGGGTTTGCCGCCCACACCCTGCAGGCAGCGGGCCAGTTCTTCATGCAGGCCGTTGAGCAGTTCGGCACCGTATTCACTGCGCAGCACGAACGGATTCTTGCGCGGGCCGACAAAACTGCCCACCTGGTCGAAACAGACCTCGAACTCGGGCATGCGCACCCTGGCGGCAGCCTGCCGCACCTTGGGCAGCAGGCTGGGCGGCAAGCCGGCGTAATCGCCCAGATGATGCAGGGTCACATGCAGCCGCTCGGGCGCCAGCGGCTGCCCCATCAGACCATGTTCCTCGCGCAGACCATCGGCCAGCTCCGCCACGCGCTCGGCCGTCATCGGGTCCGGCATCACGGCAAAGAACAGGCGCTCGGTTGGGATATCGCTGCCCAGGCCCAACGACATCTGGGCCTCGGTGGAGGAAAGGTACTTCGTCATGGTCTGGTATCGAAAGCCGGCTGCCGTACCCGCTCCGTTGCGGCGGCCAATACTGTCTGGGGTCGCGGATACTAGCAGACCCCGCCCCCTCGGGCCCGCGCATGACCATTTTTTGACCACCGCCCGCCAAGCACCGCAGGGCAAGGGCTGCCATGGGTTATCCACATGTTTGTCCGGTGCTGGTCCACACCCCCTGTGGATTCTTGCCCGGTGTACTACCGCCTGGCACGGACAGGCATACACTGGCGCTGCCGCTGCTGCCTCCGGGTGATCGCCATGATCGGTTGGAACGCCTTGCTCCTGCTTGCCGTCAGTGCCGCAGTACCTGCGCCGCCGCCCTTGCCCGCGCCACCGGCCGCCATCCCCTCGCCCGCCGAGGTAATGGCAGTACCAGCCGATGCCCGTGCCGTACTGCAGGAAAAGGTGATGCGCACGGCCAACTCTCCGGAGCAACGCCTGCAGCGCTTGGTCGAACTGGTGTTTCGTCCCGATGGTGCCGGCCTGGCGCTGGAATACGACACCGAAGCCACCCTCACGGTTGCCGAGACCTGGCACCAGCGACGCGCCAATTGCCTGTCCTTCACCCTGCTGTTTGTTGCACTGGCTCGTGAGATCGGCCTGGAGGCGCGCATGCAGGAGGTTGGCCAGGTGGTGACCTGGTATGAGGACGAGGGCCTGATCTTCAACGCCGGGCACGTCAATGTCGGCATGCGCGTGGACGGCAGGCCCGCCACCCTCGATCTGGACAGCAACGTGCTGTACGACCGCCGCGGCCCGCAACCCATCAGCGATGCACGCGCCCTGGCGCATTTCTACAACAATCGCGGCGCCGAGCACCTGGCCATGCACGACACCGCCAGCGCCCGCGCCTATCTGCAGGCATCGCTGCAGATGGACCCACGCTTCGTCGCGGCATGGAGCAATCTTGGCGTATTGGAGTCGCGCGAGAACGACCTTGACGCCGCCGCCAGGGACCTGGAAACAGCCCTGTCGATCAACGGCGGCCACGCCCCGGCCCTGCACAACGCAACCAAGCTTTACCAACGCATGGGCGACACCGCCCGCGTGGCGCAACTACAGGCACAACTGCAGCGGCGCCAGCGCAGCGACCCCTTCTATCAGTTCCTGCAGGGCGCCCAGGCCGAGAAGAAGGCCGACTATGCGCAGGCCATCGGCTACTACCGGCGCGCCGTGCGTCTTTATGACCGCGCCCACCAGTTTCATTTCGGGCTGGCCCGGGCCTATTACCTGAGTGGCAACAACCGCCTGGCCGAACACGAGATGGCCCGCGCCCGCGATCTCGGCGGCAGCGAACAACTGCGCAGCGTCTACCAGAACAAGCTCGATGCCATCCGCCGGCTGGAAGCGCGCCATGCGGCGCGCTGAAGCGCGATCAAGCCTTGCGCAGGAAGCAGGTTTTCAGCACCAGGCCCTTGATCTTCTCGGAGTTGCCTTCGATATGCTCGGCATCGTCCTCGACCAGGCGGATGTTGCGGATCACCGTGCCCTGCTTGAGCGGTATCGATGAACCCTTGACCTTGAGGTCCTTGATCACGGTGACGGTGTCACCGGCAACCAGCACATTGCCATTGCTGTCGCGTACCACCAGTGAGGATTCCGCCGCTTCGCCCGGCGTCCACTCGTGACCGCAATCGGCGCAGATCCACAACGCGCCGTCGGGGTAGACGTTCTCCAGCGAACATTGCGGGCAGGAAGTAATGGGCATGGAAAGCTCCCGGACAACGGAAAGGCCGCCGATTGTAGCCGTTCGCCACCGCCCACTCACGCCACCGCCACATGCGGGGCGGGAAAGTGCAGGCGCAGCGGCGCTGGCCGCATCCGCGGGAACCCCATCGTGGCAAGAAGCAGTGGCTCGCGTTTCGTCATCTACGTGGCTTTGGCCGGCAACCTGGGCATTGCTGTGGCCAAGTTCATCGCCGCAGCCATATCCGGCAGTTCAGCCATGCTCAGCGAGGGCGTGCATTCGCTGGTGGACACCACCAACGAGGTCCTGCTGCTGCACGGCCTGAACCGGGCCAACAAGCCACCGGACCGCAACCACCCACTGGGGCATGGCCGCGAACTGTATTTCTGGAGTTTCATCGTCGCCGTGCTGGTGTTCGCGATGGGTGCGGGCGTCTCCCTCTACGAAGGCATCACTCACCTGCAGCACCCCGAGCCCGCTGGCAACCCGACCATTGCCTACATCGTGCTGCTGGTGTCGCTGCTGTTCGAGGGCACTTCCTGGTGGGTGGCGCTGCGCGAATTCCGCGCAGGCAAGGGCCGCTACGGCTACTTCGAGGCGTTCCGGCGCAGCAAGGACCCCAGCACCTTCACCGTATTGCTGGAGGACAGCGCCGCCCTGCTGGGGCTGCTGATCGCGCTGGCCGGCCTGGCCGGGGCCCAACTGCTGGACATGCCCGAGCTGGACGGCATTGCCTCCATCGGCATTGCCGCCGTGCTGGCGGTCGCGGCCTTCCTGCTCGCACGCGAGACCAAGGGCCTGCTGATTGGCGAACCTGCCCACCCCGAGCTTGGCCAGGCCCTGCTGCAGCTGGCCCAACGCGATCCGGACATCGAGAACGCCAACGGCGTACTGACCGTACAGGTGGGCCCCAACCAGGTACTGGCCACGCTCAGCGCCGCGTTCGACGACAACTGCACCACCCCGCAGATCGAGGCGTGCGTAGCCCGTGTCGAGCAGGCTGTGCGCCAGCAGCACCCTGAAATCATCGCCCTGTTCGTCAAACCCCAGACCCCACAGGCCTGGCAGGCGCGGCTGGCGTCACTGGAGCAGCCGCTGGCCGGGAAGACGTGAAGCCGCGCGCGCCGCCGCGTAGTAAAGTGCGCGGCCGATTGAGCAGCAAGACACGCAGGCACCATGAAACTCGGCATCGACTTCGGCACCAGCAACTCGGCCGCCGCCGCCCATATCGACGGCAAGGTGGTCCCGGTCAGCTTTGGCGACGCACAGCAGTTCCGCACCACGGTGTACTTCCCCGAGGTGATGCGCGACCCCAATGATTTCGAGCTGACCGCGGCATTGGAACAGCAGGTCGAGGACCTGATCGAATCCGGCCGCCGCGACGCCCGCGCCGCCGGCAACAGCCGCAGCCATGAGCAACTGCGCAGCGACGCCATCCGCGTGGTGCGCCGGCAATGGATGGAAGAGCGCATCCGCGAACCGCGCAGCTCCACCACCCTGCTGCAGAACGCGGTATACGGCGACGATGCACTGGAAGCCTACTTCGAGGAAAACGAAGGCAACCTGGTGCAGAGCCCCAAGTCGATGCTGGGCTACAACCTGCACCCACGCGCCAAGCAGACCATCACCGGCATCGCTACCCACATCCTCGAACACATCCGCCTGACCGCCTCGCGCCAGCTGCAGCACAACGTGCGCAGCGCCCTGCTTGGCCGCCCGGTGCAGTTCCGCAGCTCGATTGGCGCGGCCGGCAACGACCAGGCGCTGGACATCCTGCGCAGCGCGGCGATGGCGGCAGGCTTTGACGAGGTGGACTTTCTGGAAGAACCCGCCGCCGCCGCCATGCACTACCACGCGGTCAGCGCCGAACGCCACGAGGCGGTGATCGTCGACGTCGGCGGCGGTACCACCGACATCGCCCATGCCAGCGTTGGCGGCAATACAGCACCGCAGATCCACCGTGCCTGGGGTATCGCCCGCGGCGGCACCGACATCGACCTGGCACTGAGCCTGGCCGGCTATATGCCCTTGTTCGGGCGTGGCATTACCCGCGTGCCCGCGCATCACTATGTGGAAGCGGCGATGGTGCAGGACATGACCCGCCAGCGCGATTTCCGCCAGCACAACTACGATGCGGTGGAACTGCCCTACGGCCCGCGCCTGCAGGCCTTGCAGGACACCGGCAACACCGCGCGCCTGTACCGGGCGGTGGAGCAGTGCAAGATCGCGCTGAGCAGCGAGCCCACGCATACCAGCGCGCTGGCCTTCATCGAAACCGGGCTGACGACGCAGACCGATGCCGTGCAGCTGACAACAGCGGCGGGCGGTTATCTGGGCGAGCTGGAAGCGCTGTTGCAGCAGGTGCGTGCCGATATCGGCCATGACCCGGCGGCGGTGTTCCTGACCGGCGGCATGTCACGTGCGGGCTATATCCAGCAAGCGGCTGCGGCGGCCTTCCCGGGCGCCAGGCTGGTCCATGGCGATCCCTCGTTCGGCGTGGTGCAGGGCCTGGCGCTGGCCGCAAGGTAGTGCCGAGCCATGCTCGGCAGGGGCTTTACAAGCGAAAGCCCCCCTAAACCCAACCCCTCTCCCGCAAGCGGGAGAGGGGCGCGTAGTGCCGAGCCATGCTCGGCAGAGGCTCTACCGGCCAAGCCCCAAAAGCCCCCCTCCCCAATCCACCCCTTGGCCTGCGACCAAAGGGAGGGAGCCTTGTAGTGCCGAGCCATGCTCGGCAGGAGCTTTACAAGCAAAAGCCCCCCTCACCCCACCCCCTCTCCCGCAAGCGGGAGAGGGGCGCGTAGTGCCGAGCCATGCTCGGCAGGGGCTTTACCGGCCAAGCCCCCAAAGCCCCCTTCTTCCGCACGCAGGACAGAACCTACAGCCCAACCACACCCCCCATCACCGATCCAGACTCACCCGCACACTGCCCGAATGCGACTGGATCGAAATATCTCCATCGCCGCCGCCAACACGCGCATCCAGGCTGCTGCCCGGGCCGTAACGCGGCCGTTCCACCTGGCCCACGTCCGAGCGGATGCCGCCGCTGAAACTGCTGACCTTCAGCCGCGCCGAGGTACTGGCCGGCAGCGTCAACGCCACCGAACCGCTGACCGTTTCCAGGCTGACCCGACCACCGGGCTGCAGGCCGGCACTGCGCACACCCAACGTGCCCGACACCGATTCGGCAGTGAGCCGCCGCACGCTGGCCAGATCCAGCGAAATGCCACCGGATACCGTGTTCGCCGAAACCTCACCACCGCTGCCACCGCTCACCGTGATCCCGCCACTTACCGTGGTGGTCTCCAGCCGGGAGGTCCGCAGCTGCGAACGGATCGCGCCGCTGACCGTGGTCAGCTCGGCCTCGCCGGCGCGGCCGTTGGCGGTGATGCTGCCACTGACCGTACTGGACTGCAGGCGCGCAAGGTCCACCTCGGCCACATCCACCCCGGCACTGACGGTATTGGTCTGCAGCTGCGCCGCACGCGGCACCCGCAGCTCCAGCACCGCGCCGCGATTGCTGCGGCCCTGCGGATAGACCACCTTCAAGGCCACCCGGTTGGCGCTGCTTTCCACATCCAGGCGCTGGCCATCGCCGAGCGAACCGGTCAGCTGCACCTCGTTGCGGTCCCAGCCGCGTACGGTGACCGAGCCGGCCACATTGCTCAACTCCACCCGCCCGCCACTGGCCAGCGGCAAGATGCGGTTGACGGCAGTCTGGGCGAAAGCCTGGGTCAGCGGGGCCAACAGCAGGGCGGCGGCCGCAAGATAGCGTAGCGAAGCGTTCATCTGATGCTCCTTCAAGTAGAGAAACCGGTCGGGGCCAAGCCCTTGCGGGTGAGTTCAAGGCGCAGCGCGTAGGTACGCTGCAACTGTCCAAGCAGAAAGCCTGCGTCCGGGCTCTGCGCGATCGCGCTGCGGATGCTGCCGGCGCTTTCATCCAGCTCGCGCAATGCCGGCTGCAATTCAGCCGGCAGCGTGTCCTGCGGCATCGCCGCCATCGCCTGGCGATACTGGTAGGTGATGGTGTTGGCCTGCAGCTGCAACGGCGAAGCCTCGACCGCCGCCACCGCTGCCGGCGGCTGTTGCGGCAGCAGCCAAATCGTTGTGATGCCGGTCACCGCCAGCACCAATGCCGCTGCAACCGCATAACGTGGCCAGCGTGGGCGCGCATGCCGCCTGAGCGGCGCACCATCCTGCGCGGCCAGGGTTGCGGCCAGCGTTGGCTGTGACCGGGGCACCGCCTGCAGGTCCGCGGCGATGCGCTGCCAGACCGCTGCCGGCGGCAGCCGTTCGCTGGGTAGCGCGCGCAGGCGCTGCAGCAGCGGATCGTCGTAATCGTCTTGCTGATTCATCATGCGTCTCCAAGCCGTGCACGCAGCAGGCTGCGCGCGCGGTGCAACTGTGCCTTGGAGCTGCCCACGGCCATCTGCAGCTCCACGGCGATTTCCTGGTGTTTCCAACCTTCGATGTCATGCAATACCAGCACTGCGCGTGCACGCGGTGGCAGGGTCAACAGCGCACGCTCCAGATCCATGCCAGTGGCATGGCAGCGCGGGGTATCGGCCATGCCGGCCAGTACGTCCATGCCCGATTCGCCGATGTCCAGCGACTCGAAGGTGGTGGCGCGCAACTCCATCAGCGCCGTGTTCACCGCCAGCCGATGCAGCCAGGTAGCCAGCGCGCTCTCGAAGCGGAACTGCGGCAGCTTGCGCCAGGCCTGGATGAAGGTTTCCTGCAGCACGTCCTCGGCGCGCGCCGTGTTGCCACCGCATAGCCGCCACAGCAGCGCATACAGGCGCGGCGAATGGCGCCGGTAGATGCGCTCGTAGGCATGGGTATCACCGTCGGCGGCGGCGCGGGCCAGCGCGGCGTCTTCCACGGCGGGCGATGTTGGGGCGGCGATGGTCACGGTGGCATCGAGCATATCCATTGGATGCAGCGGGCAGGAAAAAGGTTTAAAGCCCCTCAGGCAATTTGCCGAAGCAGCCCGCATCCGCGCCGTGACTGGCAGCAAAAGGCCGGCTGGCCGACAATCGATGCCCGCCTACACCGCTGCAATCCGATGTTCCGTACCCCCGCCCTCCTGCTGTGCGCCGCCCTCGCCCTGGCCGGCTGCACCAGTCTGTCCGCCCCCGTTGCCACGCCTACCGATGCCACCCCGGCTGCACGCATGCCTGCGCAGGCGCTGGCACCGGCGATCCTGATTTCCATCGATGGCTTCCGTAACGATTACCTCGACCGTGGCCTGACCCCCAACCTGACGCGCATGGCCGCCGGCGGTGCCCGTGCCGAATTCATGCGTCCGTCCTATCCATCGATCACCTTCCCCAACCACTACACCCTGGTCACCGGCCTGCGCCCGGACCACCACGGCGTCATCGCCAACTTCATGACCGACCCGACCCTCCCCGGCGTGCGCTTCAGCATGTTCGACCCCAATACGGTCCGCGATGAGCGCTGGTGGGACGATGGGAAGCCGCTGTGGACCAGCGTGCGCGAACAGGGCGGGCGCGCCGCAGCGATGTTCTGGGTGGGCTCCGAAGCGCCGGTGCACGGCGCCCGGCCCGAGTTCTGGCGGCCGTTCGACATCAAGGTGAGCTCGCAGCAGCGGGTGCAGCAGGTGCTGGAATGGCTGGCACTGCCGCCGGCGCAGCGCCCGCACTTCATCACCCTGTACTTCGACAAGGTCGACACCATGGGCCATCTGCATGGCCCGGACGCGGCACAGCTGAACACCGCGCTGGCCGAGGTGGACACGGCCATCGGCACGCTGCTGGACGGCATCCGCGCACAGCAGCTGCAGGACAGCACCAACATCGTGGTGGTCTCCGACCACGGCATGACCGCCACCGATCCCTCCCGGCAGATCTACCTGGATGACCTGGTCGATGTCAGCAAGCTGGATTTCGGCTGGACCGGCGCCTATGCCTCGTTCAATGCCCTGCCCGGCGGCGAAGCCGCCGCACGGCAGTTGCTGGCCGGCAGCCATCCGCATATCCAGTGCATGACCCGCGAGCAGATCCCGGCACGGTTCGAATACGGCCAGCACCGCCGGGTGCCGGCCTATATCTGCACCGCCGAGCTGGGCTGGCAGGTCACCACCCGCCAGGCCGAGCTGCGCAAAGGCCATGAACTGCGCGGCGAGCACGGCTATGACAATCGCCTGCCGGACATGCATTCACCCTTCATCGGTTACGGCCCGGCATTTGCCCAGGGGGTGAGCATCGCCCCGATCGACAATGTCGACATCTATCCGCTGCTGGCCCGCCTGCTGCACATCACCCCGGCCCGCAACGACGGCAATCCCGGCCACACCGACGCAGCACTCAAGCACTGACGCACCCCAAGGACACCGCATGAAGCACTACCTGCCCGCCTCGCTGCAGCAATGGATCGAACCCATCAACACCGGCCTGAGCATCCTGTTGATCCTGGTCGTGGCCTGGCTGCTGCGGCTGCTGACCCGGCGCCTGCTGGCACGGGTGGGCCGGCACTACACCCTGCCGGCACAGATCGAGATGGCGATCCGCCGCCTGTCCAACTTCGTCATCGGGGCGGTGGCGCTGGTGGCCATCCTGCATGCCCTGGATGTGCAGGCCAGCGTGCTGTGGACCGCCTTCACCGGCTTTGCCGCGGTGGGTGCGGTGGCCTTCTTCGCGGCCTGGAGCGTGCTGTCCAACATCTTCTGCACCTTCCTGATCTTCACCACCCGCCCGTTCCGGCTCGGCGACCAGATCGAACTGCTGGAAAACGGTGAGAAGCCCGGCCTGAAGGGCGTGGTCACCGACATCAACCTGATCTATACCACCCTGCACGAGGTCGGCGGCCCCGTCGAAGGCACCTTGATGCAGATCCCCAACAGCCTGTTCTTCCAGCGCGGGCTGCGCCGCTGGCGCGGTGGCGACAGCACGCCGGGTACGCTGCAGGGCGACGGCTGAGCCATCTGCCAGCACAGGCTCCACGGGGCGATGCGGATCGGCATCGCCCCGCCCGCAAGCGCGTCGGTGACCGCAGCCAGCTGAACAAACCCGGCATTGGCGCACACCGATCCACAGCGTTCCGCTCGCGTCCACACCGCCCGTGCCAAAATTGCCGACATTGAGCGACCGGCCCGGTCGCACGCCCCGCACGCAATGTCCGCCTCTCCCGATACCTCATGCCCTGCCCCGCAGGCAGGCAACGCCTTTGCCGTTGCCCAGGATTCACGCAGCGACCGCCAGCGCTGGCTCAGCGTCATCGCCCTGGCCCTGGCCGCGTTTGTCTTCAACACCAGCGAGTTCGTCCCGGTTGGGCTGCTCAGTGACATCGGCGCCAGCTTCGGCAAGCCGATCGAACATGTGGGCCTGATGCTGACCATCTATGCCTGGGTGGTGGCGCTGACCTCGCTGCCCTGCATGCTGCTGACCCGCGCGATGGACCGGCGCAAACTGCTGCTGGGCGTGTTCGCGTTGTTCATCCTCAGCCATCTGCTGTCCGGCGTGGCCTGGAGCTACCCGGTGCTGATGGCCAGCCGCGTCGGCATTGCGCTGGCACATGCGGTGTTCTGGTCGATCACCGCCTCGCTGGCGGTGCGCGTGGCACCGCAGGACAAGCGCCCACAGGCGCTGGGCCTGCTGGCCACCGGCACCTCGGTGGCGATGGTGCTGGGCATCCCGCTGGGCCGCATCGTCGGTGAGTTGCTGGGCTGGCGCATCACCTTCATGGCCATCGGTGGCGTTGCCTTGCTGGTGATGCTGGTACTGGCGCGGCTGCTGCCGGCCCTGCCCAGCCAGAACAGCGGCTCGGCCAGCAGCATTCCGGTGCTGCTGCGGCGCCCGGCGCTGATGGCCCTGTACCTGCTGGTGATGGTGGTGGTGTCGGCACAGTTCACCGGCTACAGCTATATCGAGCCGTTCGTGCAGAAGATCGGCGGTTTCGACGCGCACGTGACCACGCTGGTGCTGCTGTTGTTCGGCGGTATGGGCTTCATCGGCAGCCTGCTGTTCTCGCGCTACGGCCTGCGCTGGCCCCGCGGCTTCCTGCTGGCCGCCATCGGCACCCTGGCCGCCAGCCTGTTGCTGCTGCGCAGCGGCCTGCAGGCCAGCTGGCTGCTGTATGCGCTGGTCTCGGTCTGGGGCGTGGCGATGATCAGCTTCGCGCTGTCCATGCAGTCCAAGGTACTGAACCTGGCCGCGGACGCCACCGACGTGGCGATGGCGCTGTTCTCCGGCATCTTCAACATCGGCATCGGTGCCGGTGCGCTGATCGGCAGCCGGGTCAGCCTGCAGCTGGGCATGCAGCACATCGGCTTGGTTGGCGGCCTGATCGCCAGCGCCGGCTGGCTGTGGTGCCTGTTCGCGATGCTGCGCTGGCGCAACAGCTTCCATCTGGGCGGCACACACCGCTGAGCTGCGGCGGCGTGCACGCTTCTGCGCGCCGGCAACCGCTATGCTTCCGCCCACGCCCCTGCTTCCGGGGGCGGTGTACGGGGGGAATAGATGGATCAGGACATCCTGTTGCGCGATGCCAACGCTGCTGATGCTGTGGCGCTGAGCGCCTTGGTCACGCCGCTGGCGCGGCACCTGCTGGACGCCGACACCGGCGCCAGTGCGCATGCCTTTCTGGCCTCGCTGACCCCGGCAAGCTTCGCCGAGCGCCTGGCCGACCCGGATTTCGCGCATTACGTGATCGAAGAGGCCGGCCTGCTGGCCGGCATGATCGCCATGCGCGGTGGCAGCCACATCCATCACCTGTTCGTCAGCCGCGGCACCCGCCGCCGTGGCATTGCCCGCCAGCTGTGGGAGCACGCGCTGCGCATCCACGGCCGCCGCGAGTACACGGTCAATTCGTCCGAGATCGCGGTACCGGTCTACGAGCGCTTCGGTTTTGTCAGCAAGGCCGCGCCGCAGACGGTGAAAGGCGTGCGCTTCGTGTTGATGGAGCGCCCGCGGCTGGTGCAGCGGGTGGTGCAGAAGCAGTACCTGAACGATGTGCTGCCGGTGCTGGGCAAGAGCTGAGCCTGCGTGCTGCCAGCGCGGCAATACAGGCCCCGCCTGGCCTCAGCGCAGTTGGCTGTCCTTGCTGCCGCGCCGGTTGTAACCGGCAAATGCCTCGTCCTCATCCTGGGCCTGTTGGCAGGCCACGCACAGGCGCACGCCGGGCACGGCCTTGCGCCGCGCCTCCGGGATGGGCGCATCACATTCTTCGCAATGTTCCAGGCCGGGACCGCTGGGCATACGACTGCGCGCACGCTTGATCGCGTCCTCGACGGTGGCATCAATCTGATCCTGAACGGCGGTATCGCCCGCCCAACCGGTAGCCATGTCCTGTCTCCACCTACAACAACATGCCCAAGCTGACGCCTCCGGCCCCATATTTCAAGGCGGCGGCCGTCCTGCGTACAGCTGTCTGAACCTGCCGCCGCCTCAGCGCGCGGAAAACTCGCCGCGCCCCAGCGCCTGCACGGTATTGCCGGCCGCATCGCTGGCCTGCATATCCGCGCCACGGGCCTTCAGCGCCTGCAGTATCCCGGTGCGCTGGAACAAGGCGGCAAACATCGCCGGAGTCTGCCCGGCATGGTTGCGCTGGTGGGTGGCGCCCAGCCGGTACATCTGTGTATCCGCATACGAGAACAGGCGCCCCTGCAACAGGCGGTCTTCGCTGGGCTCGATGCCGGGGATCAGGTTGCCCGGGGCCATCGCCACCTGCTCGGTTTCCTGGAAGATATTGGCCGGGTTGCGGTTCAACTCCATGCTGCCGATGCGGCGCGAAGGGATCAGTTCCTCCGGCCAGATCTTGATGGCATCAAGCGGTCGAAATCGAACTTGGCCAAATGCTCGGCCTCAAGCACCTGCAGGTACAGGTCCCACTTGGGGAAGTTGCCTGCATCGATGGCCGTGATCAGGTCACGCGACATGTGGTTGAAGTCCTGGCCCTGCACCGTCTGTGCCTGGCGGGGGTCGTGGTTGCGCATGCCCTGCTGGCTCTTCCAGCTGAACTTCACATAGCGGTACAGGCCATCGGCATTGACCAGTTTGTAAGCGTGCACGGAGGAACCATCCATCTCGCGGTAGCTGGCCGGCGTGCCTTCATTGGAGAACAGCAGGGTCAAGGTGCGGGTAGCTTCGGGCACATGCTGGAAGAAATCGAACAGCGTGCGGTTGGTGCCGTAGTTCTTGTCCGGGTCCGGCTTGAACGCGTGCACCATGTCGGGGAACTTGATCGCATCGCGGATGAAGAAGGTGGGGAAGTTGTTGCCCACCAGGTCCCAGTTGCCCTGCTCGGTATAGAACCTGGTGGCAAAGCCGCGCGGATCGCGCAAGGTTTCCGGGCTGTGGTTGCCGTGCACCATCGAGGAAAAGCGCACGAACACGGGGGTCTGCTTGCCGGCGGTGAACAGCGTGGCCTGGCTGATGTCGGTCAGGGTTTCGCTGGCGGTGAACACGCCATAGGCACCGGCGCCGCGCGTATGCACCACGCGCTCGGGGATGCGCTCGCGGTCAAAGCGCTGCAGCTTCTGGATCAGGTGTACGTCCTGCAGCAGCACCGGGCCATCGGCACCGGCGGTCTGCGAGTTCTGGTTGTCGCCCACCTGCGCGCCATTGTCGCGGGTCAGGTGACCGGCGTTGGCGGTGGCCGCCAGCAGGCTGCTGGCAAACGTGAGGGCGACAAACAAGCGGCGATGCTTCATGCGGAATCGCTCCAATCGGGAGCCGCAAGCATCGCGATACCGCCGTCAGCGGTGAAATCGTTTGTTCAGATTTCAACCCTAGGCAACGCGGACGGATATGCCGCGGCCATCAGTGCGATAGCCGCAGCCTTCCAGCGCACTGCCCGTGCCGTCACCACATCAGGTCATCGGGCACCTGGAACTGCGCGTAGTACGCATCGTCCTCGGCGTTGCCGGTGGAGATCGGGGTGTCGGCACTTTGGCCGTGATCGAGCACGATCAGCGCGGCATCGCGCTCGCGCACCTTCTCGGCTGCCATGCGCGGCAACAGGGCGAAGCTGTCACCATCACGGGCTATCACCAGCGCACCGTTGGCCAACTGCGTGCGCAACGCCTCGGTGACCAGCAGCGTGCGGATCAGCGAGCCATCGTTGAAGCGGTACTCCAGCTCGCCAGCACGCGGCAGCTTGCGGTCGCTGATGATCTGCCGGGCCTGGGCACGCAGTTCCTCGCTGCGGCGCAGGGCGTTGCGCTCGGCTGCCAGCTGGCGGTCCTTCTCGGCCTTTTCGGCGCGGGCGCGGTCGGCCTCGCGCTGGCTCTCGGTCGCCGCCACCGGGCCCTTGCCGTGCCGGGCCTTGACCTGCTCGCGCGCGACCTGCGAGACCTGCGATTTCTTCACCAGGCCAGCCTTGAGCAGCTGTTCCTGCAGCGGATTACCCTTTGCCATCGTCGTTGTTCATGGTTCTGTTGCCGAGGCTGCCATCATAGCGGCCTGCCCCGCCCCGCCCAAACGCCCATGCTCACGCTGAAATACCTGAACGGCTATCCCGAACACCTGCAGCAGCGCGCCCGCGAACTGCTGGACGCG
Organism: Stenotrophomonas sp. UBA7606; assembly: GCF_002477705.1. Classification (NCBI taxonomy): domain Bacteria; kingdom Pseudomonadati; phylum Pseudomonadota; class Gammaproteobacteria; order Lysobacterales; family Lysobacteraceae; genus Stenotrophomonas; species Stenotrophomonas sp. UBA7606. Next base: position 95,285 of record NZ_DLJW01000002.1, read on the forward strand.
GGCAAGCTGGGCGAGGCCGTGCGCAAGCGCTACGCCGAGCCGAACACGGTGCGCAACGACCGCCAGCTGTACGACTACGTGCAGGCCATCAAGGAGCGCCACCTGCGCCAGTCGGTGCCGCTGGGCAAGGTGCTGTACGACGGCAAGCTGCAGGTGGTGAAGCACGCCCTGGGCACCCACACCGCGGTGTCACGCAACCATGGCGGCAAGCTAAAGGCCAGCCGCGAGATCCGCATCGCCAGCGTGTTCCGCGAAGCCCCGGCGCCGTTCCTGCGGATGATCGTGGTGCACGAACTGGCCCACATCAAGGAGGCCGATCACAACAAGGCCTTCTACCAGCTATGCCTGCACATGGAGCCGGACTACCACCAGCTGGAGTTCGACCTGCGCCTGTACCTGACCGCGCTGGAGCACGAACCCGGCTGAGCCGCCCATCGCCGCCGCCCCGCCACGGCGCTACACTCCCCCGCCTTCGCAGAACCGAACACCGCCATGACCAGCCCCATCCGTCTCGACAAGCGCGTCGCCGCACAACTGCAGTGCTCGCGCTCGCAGGCCCAGCAGTACATCGAAGGCGGCAGCGTCAGCGTCGATGGCGAGCTGGTGGAAACCCCGCAGACCATGGTCGATGCGGCGCAGACCGTCACCCTCAGTGCCGACAGCAGCGCCGACACCGCCGAAGCCGCCACGCTGTTGCTCAACAAGCCGGCCGGCTGCAGTGGCCAGGACCTGTTCGCACTGCTGACCGAGGCCAATCGCTTTGCCGATGATGCCTCCGGCATCCGCATGCTGCGCCGCCACTTCCAGCGCCTGGATTACCTGATGCCACTGGACGACGCCGCCAGCGGCCTGGTGGTGCTGACCCAGGACTGGCGCGTGCGCCGCCACCTGCAGGAATCCGGCGCCAGCCTGGAGCAGGAATTCGTGGTGGAAGTCAGCGGCGAGCCCAGCCCCTGGGCCATGCCCAAGCTCACCCACGGCCTGGTCTACGAAGGACGCAGCCTGCCGCCGGCCAAGGTCAGCTGGCAGAGCGAACAGCGCCTGCGTTTTGCGATCAAGGATGTGCGTCTTGGACAGATGGCCACCATGTGCAGCCTGGTCGGCCTGAAAGCCGAGCAGATCCGCCGCCTGCGCATCGGCCGCGTCGGCCTGAGCAAGATGCCCGAAGGCCAGTGGCGCTACCTGCCGGCAAACCAGCGCTTCTGAGCCGCTGAGTCGCGCCCACGCGGGCGCGGCGCGTCATAACAAACGAATCAACGCCGCCGCCGCAGCGCCGGCCATCACCACCACCAGGAACGGCAGCCGCAACAGCAACGCGACCGCGGCCGCCAGCAGTGCAGCGACGCGCGCATCCAGTACCACGCCCTGCCCGGCCGATACGGTGTTCATCGTCGTCAGCGAGGCCAACAGGCCTATCGTCAGGCAGCCCGCCACCCGGCTCATCCGCTGCGATTCCAGCCAGCGCACCGGCACCAGATAGCCGGCGAACTTGATCGCCCACGCGGCCACGCAGCCCACTACGATCCACGCCCACAGGCTCATGGCGCCGCCTCGGTGTCCGTGCGCGGGGCGACGTCCGGCTCCAGACCTTGATCGGCCGGGCCACGCCCGAACCAGCCCCACAGCGCGGCCACCGCCGCTGCCAACAGGATCGGTACGCCGGCCGGCACCAACGGCAGCGCCAGCACCGTCACCAACGCACAGACCACGGCAATGGCCACCGGCTCACGCGTGCGCAGGCGCGGCCACAACAAGCCCAGGAAGGCAGCCACCGCCGCGCCGTCCAGGCCCCACTGGCGCGGATCGCCCATGGCATCCCCCAGCATTGCACCCAGCACGGTGAACAGGTTCCAGCACAGGTAAACGCCCAACCCTGCCACCCAGAAGCCACGCCGCTGCTCCTGCGGATCCTGCTGGCTGGCAGCGGTGGCAGCGGATTCGTCGATGGTCAGCTGCGCCGCCAGCGGCTTGACCCAACCCTGCGGGCGCAGCATGCGGTTGATCTGTGCGCCGTACACCGCATTGCGGATGCCCAGCAGCGTGGCGGCAGCAAATGCCGAGGCACCCGCGCCACCGGCACCGATCACGCCGATGAAGGCGAACTGCGAGCCGCCGGTGAACATCAGCAGGCTCAATGCCAGCGTCTGCGCCACGCTGAAGCCCGAAGCCACCGCCAGGGCACCAAACGAGATGCCGTACAGGCCGGTGGCGATCGCGATCGACACGCCGATGCGGACGGCCGGCGTGAAGCGCGATGCGCTGCGCATCAGGCGCGCCCGGCCGCCTGCTCGGCGGCAGCCACAAACACCACGTCGGTGGACGAGTTCAACGCGGTCTCGGCCGAGTCCTGCACCACCCCGACGATGAAGCCCACGCCAACCACCTGCATGGCGATGTCATCGGAAATGCCAAACAGGCCACAGGCCAACGGAATCAGCAGCAGCGAGCCACCGGGCACGCCGGAGGCGCCGCAGGCGCCAATGGCCGCCACCACGCTCAGCAACAGGGCGGTCGGCAGGTCCACCGGGTAGCCCAGGGTGTGCACCGCGGCCAGCGTCAGTACCGAAATGGTGATCGCGGCACCGGCCATGTTGATGGTCGCCCCCAGCGGGATGGCCACCGAATAGGTTTCCTCATGCAGGCCCAGCTTGCGACACAGTTCCATGTTGACCGGGATGTTGGCCGCCGATGAACGGGTGAAGAAAGCGGTGATGCCGCTCTCGCGCAGGCAGCGCAGCACCAGCGGGTACGGGTTGCGACGGGTCACCAGCGCCACGATCAGCGGATTGCCGACAAAAGCCATGAACAGCATCGCCCCGACCAGCACCGCCAGCAGGTGCACATAATCCTTCAGCGCACCCAGCCCGGATTCGGCCAGCAGCGAGGCCACGATGCCGAACACACCCAGCGGGGCCAGCTTGATCACCAACCGCACCAGCCAGGTGACCGCATTGGACAGATCGCCGATCACGCTGCGGGTGCCCTCGCTGGCATGACGCAAGGCCAGGCCCAGGCCCACCGCCCAGGCCAGCAGGCCGATGTAATTGGCGTCGAGCAGGGCGTGCACCGGGTTGTCGACGATCTGCATCAGCAAGGTCTTGAGCACCTCGCCAATACCGCTCGGCGCGCTCAACGTGGTCTCGGCAGTCTTCAGCGTCAGCTTGCTGGGGAACAGGAAGCTGGCCGCCACGCCCACCAGTGCCGCAGCCACCGTGCCCAGCACGTACAGCCCCAGGATCTTGCGGATGTGGGTCTTCTGCCCACGCTGGTGATTGGCAATGGAGGCCGTCACCAGGACCAGCACCAGCACCGGTGCCACCGCCTTCAGGGCAGAGATGAATACCGTACCCAGCAGGCCCACGGCGCGGGCGCCTGCCGGCCACAGCATTGCCAGGGCAATACCGGCAACCAGGCCGATGATGATCTGCAGCACCAGGCTGGGCGCGCGGAAAGGAAAGGAGCGTTCGGTCATTACGGAACTCGGGCAGGCGCAAACCCCGATTCTCGCCCATGCGCAGCGGCCACGGCACCCCCGTAACGTCATGGGACAGGACAAAGTGCAGCGCGCAGGCGAACCCGGCTAGGATGCCCCCATGGAGAAGACCCACCGTCCGCGCCGCCTGCTGCGCTTCGCCGCCTATGTGCTGGGCGCCCTGCTGCTGTTGGTCGGCAGCGGCCTGCTGCTGGGCGACCACCTGACCCCGAAGGCGGTTGGCACGCCCTCACAGGCGCTGGCACCGCAGCCGGCCCAGACTTTGATCGACCGCCAGCTGTCCCCCCTGCTGGCCGGTCACCCCGGCAAGAGTGGCGCGGTCTATCTGTCCGACGGACTGGACGCCTTTGCTGCACGCTCCATCATCACCCATCAGGCTGGCCGCAGCCTGGACCTGCAGTACTACATGTGGCACGACGACCTGCTCGGTCATCTGCTGGCCCACGATGTACATGAAGCCGCAGAACGTGGCGTACGTGTGCGCCTGCTGCTGGACGACATGAATGCCGCCGGGTTGGACCCGCAGATGCTGGCGCTGGACAACCACCCCAACATCGAGATCCGCCTGTACAACCCCTTCCGCAACCGTGACGGCCTGTGGCGGCTGGTGGAGATGGTGCAGCGCGCCTTCAGCATCAACCACCGCATGCACAACAAGGCCTGGATTGCCGACGGCCGGGTTGCCATCGTCGGGGGCCGCAACATCGGTGCCGAGTACTTCGATGCCCGCCCGGACGTGAACTTCCGCGACCTGGACCTGCTGCTGGCCGGCCCGGTGGCGGCCGATGCCAGCAAGGTATTCGATGATTTCTGGAACAGCGATGCAGTGGTGCCGATCAGGGCCCTGCACTACAGCACCGACCAGCAGATGGCCAACTTCATCACCCAGGCCGAACGTGACGCGCGCCAGCAGGAGGCCGCGCCGTACCTGCAGCGGGTGCGCGCGCGTCTCAATGACGCCTATTTGAGCCAGCAGCTGGACCTGCATTGGACCGACCGCGTGCGGATCCTGTCCGACCCACCGCGCAAGCCGCTGGGTGGCAACACCCAGGGTTGGCTGGTTACCCAGCTTGCGCAGATCCTCGGCAGCGCCAGGCACAAATCGCTGCTGATCTCGCCCTACTTCGTGCCCGGTGCCACCGGCACCAAGGCGCTCATCCAGCAAGCGCGCAACGGCGTACAGGTGGGCGTGGTGACCAATTCATTGGCCGCCAACGACGTGGCCGCCGTGCACAGTGGTTACATGCACTACCGGCGCCCGTTGCTGGCCGGTGGCGTGCAGCTGTACGAACTGAAGTCGCATGGCCACGCCGCCAAGGCTTCCACCTTCGGCAGCAGTGGCGCCAGCCTGCACACCAAGGCCTTCGTGGTGGATGACCAGCGCGGTTTTGTCGGCTCGTTCAACCTGGACCCGCGCTCGGCCTATCTCAATACCGAAATGGGCGCGGTGTTCGACGACCCGATACTGGCAACCCGGTTGCGCCAGGAGTACCTGCGCCTGTCCGGCCCGGAACTGAGCTATTGGGTGTATCTGGACAAGGACTGGGAACTGCGCTGGCTGGACCGCAGCGGCCCGACCCCGGTCAGCCTGCGTACCGAGCCGGATACCAGCCTGATGCAGCGTGCCAGTACCCGCGTGATCAGCTGGCTGCCACTGGAGTCCCAGCTTTGATGTCTTGCCGCGTCGGCGCTCAGGCACGCTCGCCGTCGTACTGGCTTACCCGCTTCCACAGCCAGGCAGCCACATGCTCGGGCAACTGCGCCGACAACGCGGCGATGGCTTCGTCCTCGCTGAGCTGCCCCGGCGCATGCAACATGGCGGCACTGGCCGCAAGCTGACCCACCTGCAGTGAGCGCGCCAGCCCGCCGGGCGCCTGCTCGCCAACCTGCTGCAGTGCCTGCACGATGGACGGTGCCAGCTTCCAATGTTGGGCAATGCGTACCGCCGTAGGCGCACTGCAGCGCTCCAGCAGTTCCAGCAAGGTCCCTGGTTCACGCACCCGCAGCGGCGGCCGCGCCAGCACATCGGCGCAAGCCTGCATGGCCAATGCCGCGCCCAGACCCAGCAGCAGCCCGGCCAGCTGTGCGGCAAAGCCATCCTCGCGCTCGACGCTGCGCGCATGGTCGGCGGCGGCCAGCGACAGCCGCAGTGTGTACTCCCACAGCACGCTGGAAAAGCGCGCATCGGCACCGTTGTTGCTCTCCATCACCGGTTGCACCAGAGCGGCCGAGATGATCTGGCGGATGCCATCGTTGCCGATCAGGGTCACCGCGCGCTCGATGCTTTGCACGTCCTGGCCCTGCAGGCGGTACAGCGCACTGTTGGCAATGCGCAGCAAGGTAGCGGCCAACACTGCGTCGCTGCCGATGATGCGGGCGATCGAACGCGACGACGCGGCACTGTCATTGACACTCTGGATCAGCTGCGGCAGCAGGTTGGGCCGGCGCGGGGTATAACGCGAAGAGAGATCGGCGCGGGTCAGCGCGGCGACCACGTCCTCGACCACGGCGCGTTGCACGCGCAGGTTGTCGGCATCGTCCGGCCCCACGCCCAGCGCCAGCAGCAGGAACCGCCGCTGCAGCACCCCGGCGGTTGGCGCGGCAGCCACCGTCGTGGTTGCCCCGACATCATCGCTGGCGGCCAGGTTGCGAGATCGTGCAGGCGCGTGTGGCCGTGGCTGTCGTTGCCACCACCAGGCAAGCGCGCCCACCAGCACGGCAGCCGCCAACGAGGAGAGAATCACCATGCCGATCACGGCCGCGCCATTCACAGAAAACTGCCTGAAATAACGACCGCCAGGCGCCGCTCTTTAGTCCTGCGGTGGGTGCGCCCGCAGCACCGGCACCTCACTTGTCCTGCTTCTGCAGGCGCACGCCCATCGGCCCCTGCAGGGAACCGTCGGCATTGACGGTAAATTCCACCGCTTCTGACTGGGTACCAGGCACTTTCACCTGCAAGCGGTCGTCCTGGCGGGTGTAGGTGGTCTGCTGCGCCTTGCCCAGCATCTCCACGGTGACCTTGCCATCGCGCTGGAAGGTGTAGTTGACCATGCCCATGGCATCGCTCCAGGTCCCGCTCAGCCCTTGGCTGCAGCCCCCCAGCAGCACGACCAACACCAGCACCAACCACTTCATCATGCAGCACTCCGACGGTGGCCACCATGGCCACCCGATGGTCCAATTCTGGCATACGCGCATTACCGCACCACAACGCCTGGGTTACGCTGCAGTCCTGCCCACCGGGATATGCCCATGCGCCCTGCCCTGCTGCTTGCGACCTTGATGCTGATCTTCGCCCCGACGGCTGCAATGGCAGGCCCTGCCCCGGGCGGCGGGCACTTTGTCGCGCGCGAGCTGGTCTTCGAAGGCCATACGTTCCGTTACCAGGTGTTCGTGCCCGCGGCCGGTGCGGCCCAGCCGCCCCCGCTGGTGCTGTTCCTGCATGGCTCCGGTGAGCGGGGCGACGACGGGGTCAAGCCGACCGAAGCCGGGGTAGGGCCCTGGTTGAGACAGAACATGGACAGCTTCCCGGCCGTGGTCGTCTTCCCGCAGGTACCCGAAAACGAGGAATGGCGCGGCCGCAATGCGCGCATGGCACTGGCCGTGCTGGACAGCGCGCGCGATGAATTCAACGCCGATCCCAAGCGGATCTACCTGACCGGCCTGTCCATGGGTGGCTATGGCAGCTGGGAACTCGCGCTCACCCGCCCCGACCAGTTCGCTGCCCTTGTGCCGATCTGTGGTGCCCTGCTTGCACCGCGCGACGATCGACCGGGCCTGCTGGTGGACCAGGTTGCCGGCAGCACCGATCCCTATGCCGATACCGTGCAACGGCTGCGCAGGGTGCCCACCTGGATCTTCCATGGCGGGCTGGATGACGTGGTGCCGCCGGAGGATGATCGCGCCCTGGCCCGTACCAGTGCACATCAGGGCGCGGGGTTCCGCTACACCGAATACCCGGACACGGGGCACAACGCATGGGACCCGGCCTATCGCAACCCGGCCATGTGGCAATGGATGTTTGAACAACACCTGCCGTGATGCAGTCCGCACCCCATGCGTGACTGCAATCACGCAATTTTCCGGTCATCCCCCGTGGTTTGCAGCGACACCAATTTTTACGCCCGCAGTACGCACACGACGCCTTCCACCGGTCCACGCTTCATGCAATAACTGCGCACACAGCGCCGGGTACAGTTGATCCGGCAGGTGGTGCAAGCCGACACCCTTGCGCCATGCCCAAGGATGCCGGAGGTTCATCGTTTGTCGATCAGCGCAACTCCTGTCCCACGCCAAGCCGAGCGCCTGCGCAGCCTTCATTCCCGCCTGCACCTGCTCATCCTTGCCGCCCTGCTGCCATTGCTGGTGATCGGCGCGATCGCGGTATGGACCGCCGCCCGCGACTACCGGCAGAACTCGGAGCAGCGCCTGCAGGAAACCGCCACCGCGTTGGCGCGGGGCGTCGACCAGGGCGTGGAGGACACCATCAACCAACTGCAGTTGCTGTCCGTGCTGGCCCCCGAAGCAATGGCATCGGCGCCGCAGTTGCAGCGCTGGGTTGCCAACAACCCGGACATCACCCTGATCGCCGATGATTCGGAACAGGCCGCGGCTCTGCCACCCGGGCTGCTGCATGCCGCACGCAGCAGCGGCAAGGTGCAGATATCCAATCTGTTCTCGCGCCCCGGCAGTTCCATCGCTGAAGTCGCCATCGCGCTGCCGTTCGTGCACGCCGACGGCCGCACCCATGTACTGGCGATGGTCCAGCCCTCCAACCGCCTGATCAACACCGTACTGCGTGCCGGCAGTGACCAGAGCCTGCTGGTGGCGGTGGTGGACGGCAATGGCGTGATCGCCGCGCGCTCACGCGCACCGGAACGCTACATCGGCAAGCCGGTACCCGACTGGGAAACCTTGCAGCGCATCGGCGGCCGCCACGGCATGTTCAACGCCAGTACCAAGGAAGGCCAGCAGGTCATCTTTGCCTTCACCATGCTGCAGGCCGCACCAGGTTGGGCACTGGTGGTTGGCGAGCCCCAACAAAGCTTCCAGGCGCGCTGGCAGCGGCCACTGATCGGCATCATCCTGGGCGGCATTCTCGCCGCGGTGATCGCCCTGATCTCGGCCAATGCCATTGCCGGCGGCATCCTGCGACCGATCCGGGCACTGGCACAGCGTGGGCGCAGCATTGTCGCCAACGACGTACCCGCGGCAGAGATGCCGGCTTCCTCCATCCGCGAAGTACGCAGCCTGCAGGACAGCCTCAACGACACCGTCGATGCGCTGAAGAAGAGTGCCGATGAAGCACAGGACCTGGCGCGCAGCCTGCAGGCCAGTGAACAACGCTACCGCGCGGTCGCCGAGGCGGGCGCGCTGGTGCTGTGGGAGTCCGACCGCAACGGCAAGGTGTGTTCGGCCACCGGCTGGCGCGAGCTTACCGGCCAGCCCAACGAAGCCGCCCTGGGCAAGGGCTGGTTGCGCCGGGTCAGCGAGGACGACCTGCCGCAGATCGAGATCGCGCTGGAGCAGAGCTTCACCCATGGCGCACCGATGGACGTGGAGTTCCGCGTGCTGGATGTCTATGGCAAATGGCGCTGGCTGCGCGCCCGTGGCGCCCCGATCGGCAAGGACCACAGTCGCTGGGCTGGCGTACTGGAGGACGTGGACGCGCGCCGCCAGGCACAGGCCCGTATCACCTACCTGGCGCAGCATGATCCACTGACCACCCTGCCCAACCGCAGCGTTTTGTTCGACAAGCTCGGGCTCGCCCTGGCGGCCGCCCAGCGTGGCCATGCCAGTGCCCTGCTGCTGCTCGACCTGGACCGTTTCAAGGAGGTCAACGATACCCTCGGCCACCCCATCGGCGATCGCCTGCTGCAGGAGGTGGCACACCGCATCCAGGGCAGCGTACGTGACAACGACCTGGTCTCCCGCCTGGGCGGTGACGAATTCGCGGTACTGATGGCCTCTGAGGCACGGGCACCAGAAGCCGCCTCGTCGCTGGCCACGCGCCTGGTCGACGTACTCGGCCGACCGTTCGAGCTGGACGGCCACCAGTTGCTGATCAGCACCAGCATCGGCATCGTGTTGATCGACGCCCAGGCCGATGCTGCCGACAAACTGATGCGCAATGCCGACCTGGCGCTGTACCGGGCCAAGGAAGAAGGTCGTGCCTGCTACCGGTTCTTCGAGACCGAGATGGATACCCGCATGCAGCAGCGTCGCCAGTTGGAGGTCGAACTACGCGCCGGCCTGCAGCAACAGCAGTTCGAGCTGCACTACCAGCCGCTGGTCGACCTGCTGCAACGCCGCGTCACCGGCTTCGAGGCGCTGCTGCGCTGGCGCCATCCGCAGCGCGGCCTGCTCGACCCCGCCCAGTTCCTGGCCTTGGCCGAAGACATCGGCCTGATGGTGCCACTGGGCAACTGGGTGCTGCGCCAGGCCTGCCGCGACGCGGTGGGCTGGCCGGAGGAAATGAAGGTTGCGGTCAATCTGTCGGTATCGCAGCTGGCTCAGCCGGACCTGGCCGGGATTGTCGAGCAGTCGCTGGCGGCCGCTGGCCTGCCTGCCACACGGCTGGAACTGGAGATCACCGAAAACGCGCTCATCGCCAACATCCAGGCCGCATCGGCGCACCTGCTGCGGTTGAAAATGGCCGGTGTTTCGGTGGTCATGGATGACTTCGGCACCGGCTATTCCTCGCTCGGCTACCTGCGCGCCTTTCCGTTCGACAAGGTCAAGATCGACAAGTCCTTCATCCGCGACCTCGGCGAACAGAGCCAGGGCAGTGCCATCATCGGCGCGGTTTCGCACCTGTGCGCCAAGCTGGGTATCACCGCCACCATCGAGGGCGTGGAAACCCGGGCGCAGCTGGACCAGCTCAAGCAGGAACACTGCGCTGAAGGCCAGGGCTACGTGTTCGGCCGCCCGATGCCGCTGTCCGCCGTGCCAGGGTTCCTGCAGGACTGGCCCGCACGCTGGAGTGGCGAGCAATGAGCGCCACCGGCGACGCTGAAACCCACGGGCAGGCAGCTACCTGCCCGCAGGCAGCGATGTATTAATTCACCCCACGGATCGCCAGGGTCAGCGCCAGCACGCTCAGGATCACCGCGATGGTGCCATCCAGGATGCGCCAGGTGGACGGCTTGGTGAACAAGGGCGCCAGCATGCGCGCGCCCAGGCCCTGTACGGTCAGCCATACACCGCTGGCGGTGACCACACCGGCCGCGAAGGCCATGCGCGCATCACCAAAATTGTCGGCAATCGAGCCGATCACCATCATGTCCAGCCAGAAGTGCGGGTTGATGATGGAGAAGCCCGCGGCTGCCATCAGCGCGGTGCGCAGTGACTGGCTGCCATTGTCGTCCAGCTTCATGCCACCGCCACCGGCAACCGCACGCCGCGCCGACTGCAGCGCATACCAGGTCAGGAAGGCCACACCGCCCCACAGCAGCACCGTGGTCAGCCACGGTAGCTGATCGGTGAGCCGGCGCAAGCCGGCCACGCTCGCCAGGATGAAGGTCGCATCGATCGCAAAACAGGTGGCGATGATAGGGATCACGTGCTGGCGCAGGATGCCCTGCCGCAGGATGAACGCACTCTGCGCGCCAACGATGGCAAACAGACCGATACCGATACCGGCACCACTGAGCCAGGCACTGCCGGCGGCTTGGGCGGAAATAACCGAAAACATGGGACAAAAACCTTGTTACCTGGGGGAAGGAGGCTGCGGGAGAACCCACCGGCAGCTCCGGATGCGGCAATTGTCGCAATGCAGCATCAAAAAGTGGAGCTAAACTTTGTTAACCATCTTTAGCGGAACTTAACATGCGCATCGATCATGCCCAGCTGCGGGCGCTGGCGGCGGTCATCCGCGAAGGCAGCTTCGAACGCGCCGCGCTGTCGCTCAACGTCACCTCCTCGGCTGTCTCGCAGCGGATCAAGGCGCTGGAGGACAGGGTCGGCAAGCTGCTGATCCGCCGCACCATCCCCACCGAGGCGACCGCCGAGGGCCAGGTGCTGGTGCAGCTGGCCGAACAGACCGCGCTGCTGGAGCGGGACGCGTTCGAGCGCATCGGCATCTCCGACAGCGAACTCTCGCGGGCCAGCATTGCCGTGGCGGTCAACCACGACAGCATGGAAACCTGGTTTCCCGAGGCGGTGCAGACCTTCTCGCAAAGCACCTCCACCACCCTTGACCTGCATACCGAAGACCAGGACCACACCGTGGCGTTGCTGCGCCAGGGGGCGGTGCTGGGCGCGGTGACGACGCTGTCCGAGCCGGTGCAGGGCTGCCAGATCCATGCGCTGGGCAGCATCCGCTACGCCGCCACCTGTACCCCCGAATTCCACGCCCGCCACTTCGCCAAGGGCGTTACCGCCCAGGCGCTGGCGCAGGCACCGGTGCTGGTGTTCAACCGCAAGGACGACATGCAGGCCCGCTACGCCCGCCGCCTGGCCGGGGTCGAGCAACCGCACAACGCCCCCACCTGGTGGATCCCCTCCACCCGTGCCTTCGTCCACGCCAACCTGGGCGGGCTGGGCTGGACGATGAATCCACTGCCCCTGGTGCGCCGCCACCTGGAAAGCGGACGCCTGGTCTACGTCAAGGCGCGCGCCTGGGAAGACGTGCCGCTGTACTGGCAGCACTGGAAAGGCGAGGTCAAGACCATGGCCCTGCTGACCCGCGCCATCCTGCAGGCCTCGGCCGCACTGGTACGCAAGCGACGCTGAGCCCAGGCCGCTTGCTGCAGCGCAAGTTTCCCTAAAGGACACTGCCTGCAGCCACGCCCTGCATGGATGCTGCATTGATCCAACGCCTACCCGCCAGGAGCCGTGCCATGTCGATGCTTCGTTCTGTTCCGGTTGTGCTGTCATGGGTGTCCACCGCAGTGGCCGCACCGCTGGCCAGTGCCCTGCTGTTCCTGTTGCCCGGCAACGTCCAGGCCTTGGATTGCGGCAGCAACAATGGCTATACCTGCAGCGGCACGGCCAACCAATACGCCGGCGGCTTCAATCCCGGCGTGGGCCAGGGCGGCTTTGGCGGTGGCAGCTGCACTGCCAGCAAGACCCCGGTGGTATTCATACCCGGCAACGGCGACAGCGCGATCAGCTTCGACATGCCAGCCGGCGCGGTGGCCGGCTACAGCACCCCGCCGCGCTCGATCTATGCCGAACTGAAGGCTGCCGGCTACAACGACTGCGAACTGTTCGGCATCACCTACCTCAGCGCCAGCGAGCGCGCGGCGCCGCAGTACAACTACCACGCACCGGCCACCTATCAGACGCTCAAGACCTTCATCGACAAGGTCAAGGCCTATACCGGCAAGAGCCAGGTCGACATCGTCACCCACTCACTGGGCGCGACCATGGCCCTGGCCTCGATCAAGTACAACGCCAATCAAGGCAGTGTGCGCCGCTTCATCAACATCGCCGGTGGCCTGCGCGGCCTGCAGACCTGCCGCAGCACCGGTTATCAATCGACCCTGGCGCCCACCTGCAACGCCGAGGCCTATGTCTTCCCGTACAATTACTACACCTTCGGCCTGTACCCGAGCACCGGCGTTGCCTACTACGGCTACAACCGCTGGACCGGCAGTGGCAGCGGCAGCCTGCGCACGTTCCCGGCCACGTACACCGGCATCCGCTTCTACACCATCACCGCCGGCTCGCGTGACCAGGTGCATTGCTTCACCACCAGCTACAGCGCCGGCTGCGCCGATGGCGCACTGTTCAACAGCGCCACCAATGTCTACGCGCAGGTCGACATCGGCGCAGGCAGCAGCGCCTACAGCTTCGACTGGGATTGGAGCGACGGCAGCCCGTACAACTTCGGTGGCGGCGACACCAGCAGCGGCGTCGGCCATTTCCGCTCGAAGAACAATGCCGGCCTGATCGTGCGCAACATGCTCACCAGCGACTGCACCAGCAATTGCGCCGCCGGCTACAGCGGCGTGTACGGCCCTGCGGTCAATCGCTGAATCGCGTTCTCAATCGAAGGCCATCGATACGCCGACGCCGCCTTGCCAATCGGTGGTGTCGGCATCCAGCCCGCGCAGGAACGATGCATCCAGTTGCACGCGCGGGCTCACCATCCACGTCACACCGGCACCGGCCGCACGCATGTACTGCGCGCCGGTGCCATAGCCGGCTTCGACATAGGCCGACAACTGCGGCCGCAAGGCGAAACCATAGCTGGGCGAGAACAACCAGCCGCTGCCGCCCTCGCCCCATTGCCGGTCAATGTAGAACGCCAGGCTGCGGTCGCGCGACAGCGCCCATGCCGCCGTCACCCCCAGGTCGTAGTCATGCCCCGCATCACCCAGCGGTGCCCTGCCCCAAGGCAGGCTGGCCCCTGCTTTGAAGGCCACTGACAGCTGTTCGTTGGCCAGCGGCGGTGCCCACTTGAGTGCGGCGCTGCCGTCACCGCCGCCGCTGTCCTGCACGCGAATACCGGGGCCGCGCAGCCGCAGCCTGCCCCAGCTGTCCGCGCCAAGTTGCAACTCCAGCGTATCGGCAAGCCCGACGCGCAACAGTGTGTCTGCGGTCCAGGTGGTGGTGGTCAGGCCCTCGCTGCGATCACGGCTGGCATCGGGCAAGCCCTGCTCCCAGACGACTACGTGCTTGCCGACCGTACTGGTGGAAAAGCCGATGCCTGGACGGTCGAACTCCGGCGCATCATCGGCCTGGCCGTGGCCACTTGCCAAGCCGAGCACTGCCAGCAGCAGAGACGAGGTTTTCATGCCCGCCATGTTCCATACGTCGCTGGGTGGCGATGTGAAAGATCATGGGGCTGCCGGCATGCGCAGAGGGCGCCACGGTGCGCGACTGCCCGTTCCGGCTGTTGCAGCGCGTGCTTCCCGGGTGCGCTTCGCTTACCCGGGCTACGGATGCTCCGGCGACGTCCCTTTTGGTCGGTGACCAGGCCACAAATGCAAAGTCCACCGGCTTGCGCCGGATGGGCTTTCAGCAAACCTGCGAATCCAGAGAACTCAGCGATGCGCCAGCGCGTAGTCCAACGCACCGATCACCGCTGCCACCTGGGCGTCGTTGCATTGCTGCGGGGTCGCCTTGAGACTGTCCGGATAGACTTCGGTGGTGGTGGTATAGCGCGCCCCACTGATGCTGGCACACAGGCCCAGCGCCTTCAGCGGGTACTCGATGACCGCTTCGGCAACCACCGGCGAGCCGATGATCTGGCCCTGGGCGTCGGCCGGGGCCAGATGGGTGACCTTGGCGACTTCGGCATTCACCGCCTGCTGGAACTGCGGCTGGCGGTTTTCAGTGTCATCGACCAGATAGAAACCGTCCGGAATCTCGCCCGGCTCGAACGGCTTGCCATCGCGGGCGGCCAATGCCGGGCGGAACTCGCTCTCATCGGTATCGGTGGTCTCGTGCAGGTCGATATGCATCACTACCTTGCCCTTGTAAGGCGCCACCAAGGCCATCAATGCCGCGGACTCCTGCGCCGGACTGTTGGGCACGAATGAACGATTGGGATCCAGCGCCTGCGCATTCCAGCGCTGCACACGCTCGTAACCCCAGGGGCTCACGCAGGGGGCAACCAGCAGATTGCAGCGGCCGGCATAGTTGGCGGCATGCCGATCAAGGAACTGCAGCGCGCCCTGCACACCACTGGTCTCGTATCCATGCACACCCCCGGTGACCAGCATCACCGGCAACGCGGCGTCCCAATCACGGCTGCGTACCGCAAACAGCGGATAGCGGCCCGACGGATAATCCAGCTCACCGTACTGCGACACATCAAACCGTGTACGCAGCAGATCCACCTTGCTCACAACTTCGTCGACGTAGCTGCGCTGCACCTGCTGCAACGCCAGCCACTGCGCGCGCTCTGGGGCACCCCAGGGTTGACCCGGCGTGCCTACGGGATAGAAGGATTCAAGGGTGTTCATGTGCGGATCTCATCCAGGTAAATGCTGGCAGGCACTCTACACCCTGCACTTCTTCACGGCACCGCGTGTGGCGGATGAACACCGCCCAAACCGGACCTGCCAACTTTCACCGCGGGTTTGGATTGCGGCGCGCAAGCTGAGCTCCCACTACGGCGCGACGCTCGCCGGCAATCCAAAGGAGTTATCCATGCGCAGCTTCCATCCCCTGCTTGCCTCCACCATCACCTCAATGGCGCTGCTCGCCGCGGGCGGTGCCCAGGCCCAGACGTATGGTCCCCAGGACGAAGGCCGCCGCTTCAACGACGGCAGCCGCGTGGTGTGCCACAAACAGGAAGTAGCAAACAATGCGCGCGACAACAACCGCATTGCAGGTACCGCCACCGGCGCTGTCATTGGTGGCCTGCTGGGCAACCAGGTTGGCGGCGGCAACGGCCGCAAGCTGGCAACAGCCGGTGGCGCGGTTGCCGGCGGCCTGATCGGTCGCAACGTGCAGGGCCGCAACCAGGAGCGCAATGGGCAGCGCGTGGTCCAGACCCGTTGTGAGCGCGTCTACCGCTGATCCAGGCCCGCCCCAATCAAGCCCTCCCAGGAACTACAAAGGCCCCTTACGGGGCCTTTTTCATACGCGGGGCGCTGCAGCTCAGCCCTGCTGGCCGAGCATACGGCTGATGTCCTCGTCCTTCTGTTGCCACAGGCCGTTCATCCACTGCTGGAACTGGGCGCGGAAGTTGCGATCTTCCTGGTAATTGCGACCGATGAACTCTGCAGGGATGGGCAGCTTGCGCACCAGCACTTTTACTTCCGGCAAGCGATTGGCCATCAGGTCGATCATCGAAGGAATGCCCTTGGGGTAGACGATGGTCACGTCCAACAAGGCATGCAGGCCCTTGCCCATTGCATCGAGCACGAACGCCACGCCGCCGGACTTGGGCTTGAGCAGGTGCTTGAACGGCGAAGACTGGCCGTCATGCTTGTCGCGGGTGAAGCGGGTACCTTCGACGAAGTTCATCACCGCCACGGGGATGCTGGCAAACTTCTCGCAGGCCTTGCGGGTCACTTCCATGTCACGCCGCCCCAGCTCCGGGTTCTTCGCGATCTGCTTGCGGGTATAGCGGCCCATGAACGGGAAATCCAACGCCCACCAGGCCAGGCCCAGCACCGGCACCCAGAACAACGAGCGCTTCAGGAAGAAGCGCAGCAAGGGGATGCGCCGGTTGAAGACCTTCTGCAGCACCAGGATATCCACCCAGCTCTGGTGGTTGGCCAGCACCAGGTAGTGGCCATCGCGCTCCAGGTCTGACGCGCCGCTGACCTCGAAGCGGGTGGAGGTGAACATGCCGATCATGGCGCTGTTGACACCGATCCAGCTCTCGGCCAGGCCGGTAAGCAGGGGGTTGCAGGCGCGCCGCACCGCACGCAAAGGCAACATCGCCTTGAACAGCGCCACGGCAAACAGCGGCAGGCAATGTGCCAGCGTGTTGAGGGCAATCAACAGCAGGATCGGAACAACACGCAACCAAACCATGACGATACCGGGGCAACCCGTGGACCCAAAGAAGCACAGGGTAGCAAAATGGCCCGCCGCGAACCTGCCCAATCGACCCCGATTGATGGCTGCCGGCGGCACCTTCCCTTCTCGCCCCTCCTGCGGCCAGCACCCGGCTGCCGGACAACGGATGCCCGGCAGCCCGGAAACATGGCCAGCGCACGCAATCCTCCATCCGCGTCATCAGGAAGGGCAGGATCAGCAGCAGGTGACTGGCATGCCCCCCGCATCGGCGCTGATTGCCACCCCCGGGGCCAGGCCAACGCGTGCAGCAAGCGGCAAGTCACTGCTTGGCGCAGCCGACAATCCCGTCTGTGCCCCTACTTCCAGTCCATCTCACCCTTGGCAACCTTGGCGCTCAGCTCCAGCGAAGCCTCCCCTTCCAGCCCCGGGTAACGCTGTTTCATGGCCGCCATCAATGCATTGGCACTCTTGGTTTTGGCCGCCTCTTCATCGAAAGCGCGGATGTAGCCGGCGGTGAACTCAACCGCCGCCATGTCCTGCGGCGCGCCAGCGGCATAGTGGCCCGGAATGACCCGCAGCGGCTCCAGTGCCTGGATCCGCTGCAACGCGGCCAGCCAATCCTGATGCGACTGCGGTGTCTGCGTATCAGCCATGAACACATGCGAGCCGGCGTCCACCAGCACCCCACCCATCACCGTCCTGATCGACGGCACCCACAGCACGGTACGGCCGGGGCTGGCGCCATCCAGACCGATAACCTGCAGGGTCTGCCCTTCCAACTGCAGGCTGTCGCCCTGCAGCGGTGAAGGCACCAACAGGGTTCCGGGTGCATTCGCGCCCAGCTGCGGCCCCCAGATCCTGAGCTTTTCGTCCTTGCTGGCCTGGATATGCGCAATGGTCTGTGGCGTGGCCAGTATCTGCGCATCGGGGAAAGCGGCATGCAGCGTCTCCAGCCCGAAATAGAAATCCGGGTCGCCGTGGCTGATGTAGATCGTGGTCAGCTTCTTGCCGGAGGCCTTGATCATCTCGACCAGCTTGGCCGCATCGGTGGTGGAGAACTGTGCATCGACCAGCACGGCATCGTTGGCGCCGCTGAGCAACACGGAGGACACCGCGAAGATCCCGTTCTCACCCGGGTTGTAGACCTTAACTTCCAGCGGTTGCGCGATGCCGCCGCCGGCCGGGCCTTGCGCTGACGGTTGATCGGCGACCGGCGCGACGGCGCCCTCCTTGCTTCCACACGCAGACAACATCCCCGCCAGCGCAACCAGCATCACGGTGCGCATTGCCATGACTGCCTTACCCATCATCCTTCTCCATTTGGTCGATCGCCGGTGCAGCTCGCCCTTCAGCTTCCCTCTGCAGGGCACAGATGGCGGACCACTACCCTTTGCAGACCGATGCTGAGCCGGACCGCGTTATCGAGGCGTAAAGCAGGCTGCCCATGCCATCCATAGCGAGTCTGGAATCTGGGCACGCCGGCAACCGCCACCATTCCGGCGGGCTCCATCGTCAAGGAGGTTGGGGACAAATCAGCAATCACCCCGGTGACCTCGACCCGCCGCCGGCAACCCACCGCTATCACGCTGTGCTGAGCACCGGCGCCAGCATCCGCAACGTGCCGGCGTCGGCATCCATCTCCACCTTGCCGCCGACCGGCACGATGAACTGCTCCTTGATGTGGCCAATCATCGCGCCGCGGTAGGCCGGGATCTTCAACGGCAGGATGTAGTCGTCGAAGATCTGGTCCAGGGTCAAGGACCCATAGCCGTCACCCGGCGAACAATCGGTGCACTCACCGAAGATGAAGCCGGCGATCTTGTCCAGCGCGCCCATCAGCTTCAAGGTGCTGAACATGCGATCGATGCGATAGGGCGCCTCTGCCACGTCTTCCAGGAACAGGATCTTGCCGGTGAAATCCGGCAGATAGGGCGAACCGGCCAAGGCCGTGAGCACGGTCAGGTTGCCGCCGATCAACTCGCCTTGCGCCTTGCCACCACGGATGGTCAGTGTGCGGTTGTCGCGCGGCACCAGCTCATCGTCGTTTTCGCTGCGGTTCTGGTACTGCATCAGTTCGCGCTTGAAGAATACGCGTTCGAACTGATCGACATTGAAGCGGTTCCAGCTACCTGCACCGATCTGCCCGTGGAACGTCACCAGGCCGGTTCTGGCATGGATCGCGCAATGCAGCGCGGTGATGTCCGAGTAACCGAGCAGCACCTTGGGATTGGCGCGGATGCGCTCGTAATCGAGCAGCGGCAGCAGCCGCGCCGCGCCCGAACCGCCACGCACACAAATGATCGCCTTGACCTGCTTGTCGCCGAACATGGCATTCAGATCACCGGCCCGCTCGGCATCGGTGCCAGCCAGGTGGCCATGGCGTGCGCCGTAATGGGCACCGGTCTTGACCACGAAACCAAAGGCCTCCATGGCTTCCTGCGCCAACTGCAGGCTGAGCCGCTCACTGCTGGCCGAGGACGGGCTGACCAGCCCCACCGTGTCGCCCTTGGCGAGCCCGGCCGCCAGCAGCTGCCCGCGCGTAGCCGCCATTGCGCCCTGTATGCCGAGCAGCGGCAAGGTGGCCGCCAGTGCCGTACCGCCAATAAAACGCCGTCTATCCATGTTGTTGCCTGTTACCGGGAGTCGGCCCAAGAGTAGCAGCGCACCGCAAGGCAGGTAGAGCCGAGCCATGCTCGGCTGGGGCTTTATCGACGGCCCCTCCTGTAGAGCCGAGCCATGCTCGGCTGGGGACGTACCGGGAAAGCCTCTGCCGAGCATGGCTCGGCACTACATGTTGAGATTCTCTTGTAAGGCCTTTGCCGAGCATGGCTCGGCACTACATCGGTGCCTTTGGCGCGCTTACATATTGCGACGATACTCGCCGCCTACGTCGTACAGGGCGTGGCTGATCTGGCCGAGGCTGTGGGTCTTGACTGCCTCGATCAGCGCTTCGAAGACATTGCGACGGTCGCGCGCGGTCTTCTGCAGGTAACCCAGGCCGTGACCGTCGTGCACCTCACCATCCGCCGCCGCGCCTTCGATCTCATGCGCATGCGAAGTCTCCCCCGCCGGCGCCAGCGCATTGCGGTTGCGCTGCCAGGTGTGCACGTTCTCGATCTGCTGGCCCTTCTCTTCCTCGGTGGAGCGGATCAGCTCGATCTCGGTTGCCACTTCGCCGGCATGCTCCTTGGGCAGGAACATGTTGACGCCGACCAGCGGCAGGCTGCCGTCGTGCTTCTTGTGCTCGTAGTACAGCGATTCTTCCTGGATCTTGCCGCGCTGGTACATGGTGTCCATCGCGCCCAGCACGCCACCGCGCTCGCTGATCGCCTCGAACTCCTTGTACACCGCCTCCTCGACGATATCGGTGAGCTTGTCGACGATGAAGCTGCCCTGCCACGGGTT
The DNA here is from genome assembly GCF_002477705.1 of Stenotrophomonas sp. UBA7606. Taxonomy (NCBI): domain Bacteria; kingdom Pseudomonadati; phylum Pseudomonadota; class Gammaproteobacteria; order Lysobacterales; family Lysobacteraceae; genus Stenotrophomonas; species Stenotrophomonas sp. UBA7606. The sequence continues at coordinate 115,608 of NZ_DLJW01000002.1, forward strand.
CTCGCAGAAGTTCAGCCCCAGCTCCTTGTTGATGATCATCTGGATCGCCACCGCGCGGCGCACGCTTTCCTCCGTCGGCGTGGTGATCGCCTCGTCGTAGGCATTGGTGTGCAGGCTGTTGCAGTTGTCGAACAGCGCATACAGCGCCTGCAGCGTGGTGCGGATATCGTTGAACTGGATTTCCTGCGCGTGCAGCGAACGGCCGGAGGTCTGGATGTGGTACTTCATCATCTGGCTGCGCTCATTGGCACCGTAACGCTCGCGCATCGCGCGCGCCCAGATGCGGCGGGCAACGCGGCCGATCACGGTGTACTCCGGGTCCATGCCGTTGGAGAAGAAGAACGACAGGTTGGGCGCGAAGTCGTCGATCTTCATGCCACGCGCCAGGTAGTACTCGACGATGGTGAAGCCATTGGACAGGGTGAAGGCCAACTGGCTGATCGGGTTCGCGCCGGCCTCGGCGATGTGATAGCCGGAAATCGACACCGAGTAGAAATTGCGCACCTTGTGGTCGACGAAGTATTGCTGGATATCACCCATCATCCGCAGCGCGAACTCGGTGGAGAAGATGCAGGTGTTCTGCGCCTGGTCTTCCTTGAGGATGTCGGCCTGCACGGTGCCACGCACGGTGGACAGGGTTTCTGCCTTGATCCGCGCATAGGTATCGGCATCCACCATCTGATCGCCGGTGACACCCAACAGGGCCAGTCCCAGGCCGTTGTTGGTCGGCGGCAACTCACCGTGGTACTGCGGACGCGAGCGGCCTTCGAACAGTTTTGCGATCTTCCGCTCGGCCTCGGCCCAGCGCGCCGGGTCTTCGCGCAAGTACTTCTCCACTTGCTGATCGATGGCAGTGTTCATGAACATCGCCAGGATCATCGGTGCCGGACCATTGATGGTCATCGACACCGAGGTGGTCGGCGCGCACAGGTCGAAGCCGGAGTACAGCTTCTTCATGTCGTCCAGCGTGGGGATGTTGACGCCGGAATTGCCGATCTTGCCGTAGATGTCCGGGCGCGGCGCCGGGTCTTCGCCATACAGGGTGACGCTGTCGAACGCGGTGGACAGGCGCGCGGCCGGCTGGCCCACGCTCAGGTAATGGAAGCGGCGGTTGGTGCGCTCCGGCGTGCCCTCACCGGCAAACATGCGGATCGGGTCTTCGCCGCTGCGGCGATAAGGATAGACGCCGCCGGTGTACGGGTAGGAACCGGGCAGGTTTTCCTTCTGCAGGAAGACCAGCAGCTCGCCCCAGCTGCGATAGGTGGGTGCGGCGATCTTGGGGATCTGCTGGTGGCTCAGCGACTCGCGGTAGTTCTCGACGCGGATGGTTTTGCCGCGCACCTGGTATTCGTTGACCGGCTCGGTGATCGACTTCAGCCGTGCCGGCCACTCGCGCAGCAGGCGCAGCGCGTCCGAATCCAGCGATTGCACCGCATCGTTGTAACGCTGGCGCAAGATCAGCAGCGAGCGATCCACTGCCTGGGGCTCACCCTCTCCCCCTGCCCCTCTCCCGAGGGGAGAGGGGAGCAACGCATCACCTGCGTACAGGTCCAGCGCACCCGGCAAGGCGGCATCGCCCAGCTCCTTCAATGCCTGCCAGAGGCTCTGCGCACGCTCGGCCACTTCTGCCTGTGACTCGATGCGGGCGTTGATGCTGCGGCCCTGTTCGGCGATTTCGGCCAGGTAGCGCACGCGGCTGCCGGGGATCAGCACCGTCGCGCGCGGCTCCTTGAGCGTGGTATCGATCTGCGGCGCCAGCGCGGCCTTGGTCCGGTCGCTGAGCAGTCGGCACAGGTTGGCGAACATCCAGCTGATGCCCGGATCGTTGAACTGGCTGGCAATGGTCGGGTACACCGGTACGTCCTCGTCCTTCATGGCGAAGGCGACGCGGTTGCGCTTCCATTGCTTGCGTACATCGCGCAGTGCATCTTCGGCACCGCGCTTGTCGAACTTGTTCAATACCACCAGTTCGGCGTAATCGAGCATATCGATCTTTTCCAGCTGGCTGGGCGCGCCGAAATCGCTGGTCATCACATACATTGGGAAGTCGACCAGATCGACGATCTCCGAATCGCTCTGACCAATACCGGCGGTCTCGACGATCACCAGATCGAAGTGCAGCGACTTCAGGAAACCGATGCAGTCGCGCAGCACCGTATTGATCGCCGCATGCTGGCGGCGGGTCGCCATCGAACGCATATAGACGCGTCTGGAACGCAGTGAGTTCATGCGAATGCGGTCACCGAGCAGCGCGCCACCGGTGCGGCGGCGGGTCGGGTCAACCGAGATCACCGCGATGCGCATCTGCGGGAAACTGGCCAGGAAGCGGTTGAGCAGCTCATCGGTTACCGACGACTTGCCCGCGCCACCGGTGCCGGTGATGCCGATGACGGGAGCACGCCGAGAATGGGGACTCGGGAATGGGGAGTCGGTATCCGCCTTGGCCCACTGTTTACGAAGCTTTTCCAGCTCAATCTCAGTGAATGAGCCGTTTTCAAATGCGCTAAGCCGGCGCCCAATACCAATTTCATCATTGATGTCGGGTGAGCTTGCAGCCTCCCATTCCCCATTCTCGACTCTCGACTCCCGCGCGCTACCCGCGCGCGCCACCACATCCTCGATCATCTCCACCAGGCCCATCTTCATGCCGTCGTTGGGGTGGTAGATGCGCTCCACGCCATAGGCCTGCAGCTCGCGGATTTCCTCCGGCGTGATGGTGCCGCCACCACCGCCGAACACCTTGATATGGCCGGCGCCCTTTTCCTTGAGCATGTCGACCATGTACTTGAAGTACTCCACATGCCCGCCCTGGTAGGACGACAGTGCAATCGCGTCGGCATCTTCCTGCAGCGCCGCGCGCACCACGTCTTCCACGCTGCGGTTGTGGCCGAGGTGGATCACCTCCGCACCCTGCGCCTGGATCAGCCGGCGCATGATGTTGATCGCCGCGTCATGCCCATCGAACAGACTGGCGGCGGTGACAAAGCGCAGCGGGGTGGTTTCAGGCTGGGCCTGCGGGAGCTGGGAGGCGGGGGTACTCATGGGCCGTGCAACATCCGGTTTCTGTTGAAACCGATCATAGAACCGCCAGCCCTGCAGGTCAGGTTGCAGCGCAGCGTGACCTTTTGCCGGTTTGCGCTATCGATGGCTACAGCAGACGCCGTTTCCGGCAAAGCGAGCTACCACCGCGGATAGCCCCTGCCTGAACATTCCCTCGCCGGGAATGGATTAGAATGGCGCATCCGCGACCCGTCACCACCCCGACGAAGTCGCATTTTTTGTTTTCCGGCCAGCCATTTGGTCACACGATCACTGACGTTGTGGCAAACACGCCATCGGAGCCCGCATGTTGTTCGACACCCTCGAGACCTCCGGCCATGAGCAAGTCCTGTTCTGCCAGAACCGTGACGCCGGCCTGAAGGCCATCATTGCCATCCACAACACTACCCTCGGCCCGGCCCTGGGCGGCGTACGCATGCGTCCCTACGCCAACACCGATGACGCGCTGCGCGACGTGCTGCGCCTGAGCCGCACCATGACCTACAAGAACGCCCTGGCCGGGCTGAATGTGGGCGGCGGCAAGGCGGTGATCATCGGCGACCCCAGGACTGCCAAGAGCGAAGTCCTGTTCCGCGCCTTCGGCCGCCAGGTGGAAGCCCTCGCCGGCCGCTACATCACCGCCGAGGACGTGGGCACCGACGTCAACGACATGGAGAACATCTACCTGGAGACAGGCTATGTCACCGGCGTACACCAGGTCCATGGCGGCTCCGGCGACCCGGCTCCGTTTACCGCCTATGGCGCGTTGCAAGCGCTGATGGCCTCGGTCAAGCGCAAGTTCGGCCATGAGGAAATCGGCAAGCTCAGCATCGCCGTGCAGGGCCTGGGCCATATCGGCATGGAGCTGGTGAAGCTGCTGCGCGAGCGCGGCGCCAAGCTCTACGTCACCGACCTGGACCCGGTGCTGGTACAGAAGGCCGTGTCTGAATACGGCTGCGAGGCGGTCAAGCCCGACGCCATCTATGACGTGGCCGCCGACGTGTTCGCGCCCTGCGCGATGGAGGGCGCCATCGACATGGCCACGCTGGAGCGGCTCAAGGCCAAGGTCATCTGCGGCACCGCCAACAACCAGCTGGCCAGCCATGCGGTCGGCGATGAGCTGTACAAGCGCGGCGTCCTGTGGGCGCCGGACTACGCGGTCAACGCCGGTGGCGTGATGAACGTGTCGCTGGAGATCGATGGCTACAACCGCGAGCGGGCGATGCGGCTGATCCGCAGCATCTACCACAACCTCGACAAGATCTTTGACCAGTCCGAACGCGACGACGTTTCCCCGCAGCGCGCGGCCGACCGTATCGCCGAAAGCCGGCTGGAAGCCATCGGCAAACTGAAGATGCCGATGGGCCGTTCGGTGCCGCGCATGAACCGCCTGCGCGGCGAATAAGCCGCACGGCAAGAACACCGAAGGCGGGCGATTCTCTCGCCCGCCTTCGGCGTTTCAGCCAGCCATAACGGCCGCCGGCTCAGAAACCCTGACGCAGGCGCAGCGAGACCTGCCGGTTGTCGCCACGCGGGCCGAAACGTTGGTCGTAGCCCAGCGACAGCCGCGTATTGCGCGCCAGCCACGAGTCCACTGACAGGCCAAACAAGCCCCCCGAACGCGACGGCTGCAGGCCGGCAATCGGTGCCCAGGCATCCACGCCGACAAAACTGGCATCCAGGCTCAGGCCATTGCCGCCCAGCGCCTGCTGCCATTCGGCATAGCCGTTGAACGCCACCTGCTTCCACAGGTATTGCCCGCGCACGCCCGCCAGCGCCTGCACGCGGGTGCTGCTCCAGTCATCGGCGCGCAGGCCAAACCCATAGCCACCCTGCTCGCGGAAGCCGTCACTGGCCACACGGCTGTAGTCCGCGCCCAGGTAGGGCGTCAGCTGCGCCCTGCCCTGGCCCAGCCGATAGCCCGCCTCCACGCTGCTGGACAGGAAATTGCCCCGGTAACGGGTATGCACGCCGGCGCGTTCACTGCCCAGCAACAGGCCGCGGTCCAGCTCGCGCTGGTACTGGCCAACCCCCGCCTGGCCCAGCACATAGGCCGCACCCGACGACCAGCCGGCATACAGCTGCGACTGGGTCTGGCGGTCACGGCTGCGGCCCTGGCTGGCCTCGACCATGCTGTTGGCATGGGTTTGGCCGAACGCGACACCCAGCACGGCGTTGCCAGAGAGCAACGTCTGGCTGCCCATCATCCAGCCACCTACGTTGTAATCACTGCCCAGGTAACTACCCTGGCCGCCATTTCCCAGCGAACGCATCCAACTGCTCTGTGCTGTCGAAGTGGCACGGCTTTCGGCTACCTGTGCCGACAATGCGCGTCGGCCCATGTCGATGGTATCGAAGGTCATTGCAGTAGCAGCGGCATGGGCCTGCCCTGACAAGCTGTCCAAGCTGCGGTGCAAGCCCTGCACGCCGCCATCAACCTGCTGCAGTGCTGCTGCTGCCGCGCCGAAGCTCCCGCTCAGACCAGCGATGTTGCCATCAAGCTGTTCGAAAACCTGCTCCACGCGCACAGCCGATGCCATCGTGCGGGCACTGGTCGCGTTGCCAACAGCCGAAGTCACGCTGATCCGGTCGATATCAAGCCAGACGGTGTTGGCGTCGTAGCCGTAATCGGCCTGCAGCAGGCTGAAGCCTACGTTGATGGGCACGAGCACGGGCTCACTGAACTGCCCTGTCAAACCGCCATCAGCACGCACCAGATCCTGACGTACGCCATCTCGCGGCACATAACCGCTGATCGCATTGCCCAAGGTCAAGGTCCCATCGAGGGAAGCGGTACCAGTGACATGCAGTGCATTGGCACCCAATGACGTATAGATCCTGCCCCCGGCGTGCTGCACGTAATTACCCTGGATGGTGGCAGTGCCGCTGTCACCAACCACGATGACAATACCGGCATTGTCGACGTTGCCGATCACCCGACTGTCCCGCACGAATGTCAGGCTGGGTGGAGATAGCCAGGTCACGGGGTTGATGCTGACATTGGACCTGATTGAAGCCCCGTCATCCAGAAAGATATTGCCCTGCTCGATTCGCGTATCACCGGAATAGGTATTTTTCCCCGATAAGGTCAACGCTCCCCGTCCACGTTTGATCAATCCACCCGCGCCCGAGATGTCATTGCTCCATACCGAGCCCAGCCCCAGGATGGAGACGTCAACCACCACATCACCCCAATCAAACTTTGCCGGCCCCTTGATCGCCTTGCCGATGTTGAGCAGGCCATAGCCGAACACGGCGTCCGGCCCGGCCTCACCCAGATCGGTGGCGGTACCCAGCAGGGTCTGCCGCACCAGGTCGTTGTTGAAATAGGGAAACGCTTCCCACACCACCGCCGCTGCACCGGAGACCAGCGGCGCAGCGTAGGAAGTACCGCTGCCGTAGTAGTACTTCAGGTTGTCAGCCGTGCTTTCTTCGCCGACAAAGGCCACCGTACCCGGGGCCACCAGGCAGTAGTTCTTCGCCACGCCGCAGGCATTGGAATAGGACGCCAGCTGGGTGGGCTTGGCAGTATCCAGGGCCGCCACCGCCAACCAGCCCTGTTCCAGATCGGCCGCCTCCAGCCTGCCGTTCACCCCCGGCTGGCTGGGAAGGGCCGCCATGTCCGAGGGATTGGGCTTGGATTCGTTGCCGGTGGCAAACACCACCAGCCCATCATGATCGATGATGAAAGGCCGATATTCAGCGGCGATCTGCGCGGTCACCGTGGGACGCGTCCAGTACAGGCCGCCCCAGGAGTTGTTCATGATCCGCACGTCATCGTGGATCAGCTGGTTGTGGATGCCGGTCATGCCCAGCGCGCCGGTTACCTCATTGCCGTTACCGGAGCCGTCATCCTTGGGCGATTCGTCGGCAATGATGCGCACGGACACGATCTCCGCGCCGGGCGCGATCCCGCCCGGCCAGCTGCCGGCGGCATTGCCTGCGGCCAACTGCGCAACTGTTGTGCCATGGCCAACCACGTCGTCGATCGCCAGATTGTTGGGCGGCGAGCTGACCGCGTTGTAATTGGCCACCACACGACCGGCCAGGGTGGGATGGTTGCGCATCACCCCCGAGTCGATCACGCCGATACGATAGCCCTTGCCGGTCAGGCCTGCTTCCTTGGCCGGACCTGCATTGGTCAATGCCAGGTGGGCATCCCAGGCCGGCTGCGGGGTGGTGGGTGCCGGTGGTGTGGTCGGGACGGTGGGGGGCGGGTCCGATCTGGTCCCGCTACCACCGCCGCACGCGACCAATCCCAGCGCCAGGGCGCTGGCCAATCCATTACGTCCCGCTGTCCTGCTTTCCATACCGTTTCTCTCCATGTGGCATGTCCCCAATTCAGGTATTACCGTGCTTCGGTCCGTGATCCCCCACCTTCTATACTGCAGGTACAAGCAGAGCTCCCCGGGATGTGCCGTTGGTCCAATAGGCCGGATCCTGTGGACATCCGATAATCGTCGCTAGATATAACCGAGATTGCCCATGTCTGACATCGTCATCGCTGCCGCAAAACGTACTGCCATCGGTTCCTTCCTTGGACAGTTCAACGGCGTCCCCACTCCCACCTTGGGTGCCACTGCCATCAGCGCCGCCATCGCGCAATCCGGCATCGCCGCTGCCGACGTATCCGAGGTCATCATGGGCTGCGTACTGCCGGCCAACCTGGGCCAGGCCCCGGCCCGCCAGGCTTCGCTGGCCGCCGGCCTGCCCACCAGTACCGGTGCCACCACCCTCAACAAGGTCTGCGGCTCGGGCATGAAGGCCATCATGCTGGGCCATGACCTGATCAAGGCCGGTTCGGCCAGCATCGTGGTTGCCGGCGGCATGGAGTCCATGTCCAACGCCCCGCACATGCTGCCCAACTCACGCACCGGCAACCGCTACGGCAACTTCCAGGCCGTGGACCACATGGCATGGGATGGCCTGACCAACCCGTACGACGGCCAGGCCATGGGCGTGTTTGCCGAAGCCACCGTCGCCAAGTTCGGCTTCACCCGCGAAGAACAGGATGCCTACGCCATCGAGTCGGTGACCCGTGCCCAGGCCGCACAGGCCAATGGCGCCTTCAACGACGAAATCGTCGCGATCAAGGTTGCCACGCGCAAGGGCGAGGCCGAGTTCAACCAGGACGAGCAGCCGGGCAAGTCGGACATCGCCAAGATCCCGACCCTGCGCCCGGCCTTCAAGAAGGACGGCAGCGTCACCGCCGCCAGTTCCTCCAGTATTTCCGATGGTGCCGCCGCACTGGTGCTGCTGTCGGCCGAGGACGCCGCCAGCCGCGGCGTGCAGCCGCTGGCCCGCATTGCCGCCCATGCCACCTTCTCGCAGGAGCCGGAGTGGTTCACCACCGCGCCGATCGGTGCGATCACCAAGGTTCTGGAGAAGGCCGGCTGGTCGATCGACCAGGTGGACCTGTTCGAGATCAATGAAGCATTTGCCGTCGTGGCGATGGCGCCGATCCGCGAACTGGGCATTCCGCATGCCAAGGTCAACGTCAATGGCGGCGCCTGCGCACTGGGTCATCCGATCGGCGCATCCGGTGCCCGCTTGGTGGTTACGCTGGTAAATGCATTGCGCACACGCGGCCTCAAGCGTGGCGTTGCGTCGCTCTGCATCGGCGGCGGCGAAGCGACCGCTATCGCCATTGAATTGATTTAATTGAAAAATCCAAGATTTTTCTGAACCTGAATGCGGGACCGCTTGACAGTCAAAATGGGCTTGTCATCATGTTCCCGGCGCGCAATGGCGCGTTGCCAAATTTCACGACGAGGATTCACTAATGAGCATCAACAAGCTGCTGATCGCGATGACCCTGGGTCTGGCCCTGGCCGCCTGCTCGAAGCAGGAACAGGCTGCTGACGCTGCCGCCGACGCAAACCAGGCTGCTGCCGAAGCCCAGGTCGCTGCTGACCAGGCCGCTACCGCCGGTGCTGCTACCGCCGACGCTGCCCAGGCTGCTGCCGACACCGCCGCCACCGCTGCTGACGCCGCTGGCGAAGCTGCTGGCGCCGCTGCTGCTGCCACCACCGACGCCGCTGCCGGTGCCGCTGCTGACGCTGCCAAGGCTGCTGAAGACGTGGCCGGCCAGGCCAAGGACGCTGCTGAAGAAGCCAAGAAGTAATAACTTCTGCTTCCAAGCTAGTCTTGAAAAAGCCGCTGGTTCGCCAGCGGCTTTTTTTATTGGCGTTCGCCGCCCCCATGGGCAGAGTTCGAACTCGCCTGCACAAGCACCCTGCGGTTGTTGCCGCCCAGTCAGCTCGGATTCTCACTTTTGACGCGGTCTGAATACGCTGCCACCTAGGCTGTGCGCGTACCTCAATCAGGAGAGCGCAATGAAGCTGTATATCCCGCTGTTGACCGCAGGTCTGGTGCTGGCCCTGGCAGGCTGCAACGACCCCAACGCCGAACAGGCCAAGCAGGATGCTGCAGCGGCTGCGGAGCATGCTGGCGACGCCGCCCGCAATGCGGCTGAATCTGCCGCTGACGCCACCCGCGAGGCAGGTGACCAGGCCGCCGCGGCCACCCGCGAAGCGGCTGCAGAATCCCAGCAGGCGCTGGACAACGCTGCTGCCGCCACCAAGGAGGCCGCCGCCGATGCGTCCGCTTCGGCCAAGGAAGCCGCGGCCGATGCCAGTGCCGCAACTGCCAACGCTGCACAGAAGGTAGCCGACAAGGCGGAAGATGCTGCCGCAGCCGCTCGGCAGAAGGCCAACGAAGCCAAGCATTGATAGACTGGCCACGCAGTCACCTTGATGAAGGTGACTGCGTGGTTGCATGCAGTATGCGTGTTGCCGCGAGGAACCGGGGGCCAACAAGCGCCTGGATCGGCAGGCAGGCAACGTGTTGCGGGCAACGCGTTGGCGGCCATATCCATCACGTGATCAGGTGGCAATGCAACAACCCGCCGGCAGTAAAATCGCACTGGTGTTCTCTGCCCTGGTGTTCGTCGCCATCGGCATCGGTGTGTTCGTGGGTACCCGCCACTTCATTGCCGACTCCCGCCTGGTCGCCCATACCCACGAAGTCATCGGTCGCATCGACGAAATCCAATCGCAGGTACTGGATGCCGAATCGGCCGAGCGTGGCTATCTGCTTACCGGCAGCCCGGCCTATCTGATCGACTACCAGCTCAGCGTGGAGCGCCTGCCGCTGCTGCTGGGCGCCTTGTCCAGGTCCATCACCGACAATCCCGACCAGACCCGCAACGCGGCCAAGCTGGAAGAGCTGGTGCATCGTCGCCTGCAGCAGATCCAGCATGTGGTCGACATCTACGACAGCCAGGGCATGGAAGCGGCGCGTACGGCCATCAACCAGAACGCCTTCCGCACCACCCGTGCGATCCGTGAGCAGGTACGGACCATGGTCGAGGAAGAACACACCCTGCTGGTTGAACGTGCCGCCAGTTCACGGCGCAGTGCCGACCTGTTGCTGGGCCTTGCCATTGCCGGCATCCCTTTCGGCCTGGCCGTGGTGGCCTCGGTGTACGGCATTCTGTTGTCCGAGCTGCGTCGCCGCAGCCGCGCCGAGCGCCGTGCCGCCAGTGCCAGCCTGCAGCTGGCAGACAACCTGGCACAGCTGGAGCGCTCCAGTGCCGATCTGCAGACCCTGGGCCGCTACACCGGCCTGCTGCAGAGCTGCGCCAGCCCGGAGGAGGCACTGGAGATCAGCGCGCGCACGCTGGAGTCACTGCTACCTGGCATTGCTGGCTCCATCTACCTGCTGCGCGCCTCCAACGATCGTGCCGAGAACATCGTCAGCTGGGGCCTGCCGCTGGTGGACACCACCGCGTTCCTCGCCCCGGGCGACTGCTGGGCGCTGCGCCGTGGCCAACCGCATCTGCTCGAGGATATGAACAGTGGCGCCAGTTGCCCCCACATCGCCCCCCCCGCCGAAGGACAAAGCGTGGCCACCGCCTGCATACCGATGGCGGCACAGGGGCAGCAGATTGGCTTCCTGTTCCTGTGCGGCCCTGGCCCCGGGCCATTGCCCCGGCTGGCGGTCGCCGAATCGGCGATGGAGCAGTTGTCGCTGGCGCTGAGCAATCTGCGCCTGCGCGAATCACTGCGTCTGCAATCCATCCGCGATCCACTCACCGGCCTGTACAACCGCCGCTACCTGGAAGAATCGCTGGCACGCGAGATCGCCCGCTGCGGCAGGCGCAATTTCCCGCTGTCGGTATTGATGCTGGACGTGGACCATTTCAAGCAATTCAACGATACCCACGGCCATGCCGGCGGCGATGCCGTGCTGGCGGCGGTGGGGCAACTGTTGAGCGCGCGCCTGCGCGGCGAGGACATCGCCTGCCGCTATGGCGGCGAGGAATTTACGGTGATCCTGCCCGAGTCGGACAGCACCGATGCGCATCGCTATGCCGAGGAACTGCGGCTGGCGATATCGCAGCTTGCTGTGCCGTTCTCCGGCAAGCCGCTACCTTCGGTGACCGCCTCGATCGGGCTTGCCACCTACCCCACCGACGGGGTCGTGGGCCTGACCCTGCTGCGCAAGGCCGACGCTGCGCTGTACCGGGCCAAGCGCAATGGCCGCAACCGGGTAGCCGGTTTCGACGCCCACCTCGACGGCATGGGCTGAGCGAACCGCAACCTATAGCGCCGAGGGGCCACGACGCTCACCCTGCGCCGGCACGCTCCACACTCAGGCAGCACCATGCCCGGCATCTCACAATGGCCACCGGCTGCACGGATTACGCAGCCCCTGCCGCCCGTTGGATCATTTGGCTCAGCAATGCGCCCTTGTCGAGCGTGCCGTACACCGCGTGCCCCCGCAGCAGGCGTGATTGCACGAAGTCCTGCGCCAACGGACTGCCTGCCCGTAGCAGTATCGCGGCCTGCAACAGCACCGCCAATGCCGCACTGGTCCGACGTGCCTGTCCCTCTTCAACCGCGGTATCAGCCAGGCCATCGACGGCCCGCTGCAGGGCGGCGTCGTAACCCGCATGCATTCCCGCGGCCCCTTGCAGTTCACCCAACAGGGCGTCCCGCGACTGCGGCTCGCGTGCAAGCGCGCGCAGGACATCCAGGCATTGCACGTTGCCGCTGCCTTCCCAGATCGAATTCAACGGTGCCTGCCGGTACAGCCGCGGCAGCATCGACTCTTCCACATACCCGGCACCGCCCAGGCACTCCTGCGCTTCATTGACGAAGCCAGGCGCCCGCTTGCACACCCAGAACTTGCCGAGCGCAGTGGCGATGCGCGCCAATGCCGCCTCCGCGGGGTCGCGCGGTGCTGCGTCCACGGCCCGCGCCACCCGCAGCGCGAATACCGTGGCCGCCTCCGATTCGATTGCCAGATCGGCCAGCACATTGGCCATCAGTGCATGCTCGACCAGGCGCTTGCCGAAGCTGCGCCGCTGCCGTGCGTGGTGCAGTGCCTGGGCCAGCGCCATGCGCATCTGCGCCGCCGCGCCGAGCATGCAATCCAGCCGGGTCAGCATCACCATCTCGATGATGGTGGCCACGCCGCGTCCTTCCTCGCCCACCCGCCGCGCCCAGGCACCGCAGAACTCCACCTCGCTGGAGGCATTGGCCCAGTCACCCAGCTTGTCCTTCAGCCGCATCAGGTGAAACGCATTGCGGCGGCCGCAGGCCAAGCGCCGTGGCATCAGGAAACAGCTGAGCCCTGCCGGCGCCTGCGCCAGCACCAGCCAGCCATCGGACATCGGCGCGGAGAAAAACCACTTGTGCCCCACCAGGCTGTACTCGCCCTCGCCCGCCAACGGTGTTGCCCGCGTGGTATTGCTGCGCACATCCGAACCGCCCTGCTTCTCGGTCATGCCCATGCCGACGGTGATGCCCGGTTTGTCGCCGACGGGCAGGTCACGCGGGTCATAGAACGGTGCGGCGGCCTTGTCGGCCCACTCCGCCAGCGCCGGCACCTGGCGCAGCACCGGCACCGCGGCGTGCGTCATGGTCAACGGACAACTGGTGCCGGCCTCGGCCTGATGGTGCAGATAGCTGAGCGCCGCGCGCGCCACATGCGCGCCAGGCTGCCCGGACTGCCACGACAAGCCGGCCACGCCATGGGTCTTGGCCGTGGCCATCAGCTGGTGGTAGGCAGGGTGGAAATCCACGGTGTCGATCCGATGCCCCTGCGCATCGTGGGTACGCAGCAGCGGGCGCTGCCGGTTGGCATCGAAGCCAGCGCTGTAGAGATCGCCACCGGCGAGTTTGCCGTAGTGCTGCAACGGCTTGGCGAAGGATGCCGCCCCTTCGCGTCGCACGGCTTCCTGCAGCGCCAGATCTTCGGCCCACAGGTCATGATCGCGGAAAGGTGTGGGCTGGTTGTCCACCACATGGGTCTCGAACGGCGCTGGCGACTGCTGCATGACGGTCACTCCCGGAAGCACACCCCGATTCTGCCCCAAGCGTTTTGTCGGTGCCCACTCAGCGGCGCGCCACCTCGGCCAGCACACTGATGAACGTCTCTTCCAGCGCCAGCTTGCCGAACACGCCGCGCTGGGTGCCGCTCAACACCCGCAGCATGTGCCCCCGCCCACCAGGCAGGCGCCCCATCGGCTTGAACAGCAGGTCACGCGCCTTGGCCAGGGTGTCATGGTCGGACTGGAAGATGGGCGTCAGCCAGCGGCTCCAGAACTGGTATACGTCCACATGCGCCCTGCGCGTGGCCTGGTAAAGGGCCAGTGCGGCGTCGATGCTGTCCTGGCTGCGCAGGGCATCGCGCAGCGCCAACGCATCCAGCAGGGCCATGTTGACCCCCTGCCCGAGCTGCGGGCTCATCGCATGCGCGGAATCGCCGGCCAACACCAGGCGCCCGCGATACCAGCGATCCATCACGGCATCCCGGTAACTGGCCCGCGCCAATTGCGACTGCAGGGTGATACCACCCAGCCGTTGATGGGCCTGCGGCCACAATCCGGCCAACTCCTCCAGCCAGGGCTGCAGGCCGGCCTGTTCCCAGGCCTGGAAGCCCTCTCGGGGCAGGCTCCAGAAAAAACTCAGCCGCGGGGTGTTGTCGCCGGGCCGGGTGCCCACCGGCAGCAGGCCGATCATCTTGCGGGCAGCCACGTAGCGCTGGCGCAGCTCGTCGACATGAGCCCAGTCACCACGCGGCAGCAGGCACCATAGCGCTCCCCAGGGATAGACCCGGTCCAGACGGGTGCCGCGCACCTGCGCGCGCAACGCCGAGGCGGAGCCATCGCTGGCGATCACCAGGTCGAACGGCCCATGCCATTCGCCGTTCTGGTCCTGGATGCGCTGCAGCGTGTCGTCGATGGCGACGATACGGCGATCGGCATGCAGGCAGCCGGCCGGCTCCCAGGCCGCATCCAGTACCGAGAACAGCGCCCCACGCTGCATGCCTACCCCGCACAGGCGCGCGTCCAGCCCGTCATAGCGCATGTCCATTACCGCCCTGCCACAGGGCGTCTCCCCGTACAGCCGGCGCACCACCGCACCGTGTTCCAGCACCTGCGGCAACAGTTGCATCTGCCACAATGCCTGCAGACCGCTGGGCTGCAGCAGGAAACCCGCGCCCACTGGCCCCGGCGCCGCCGCCTGCTCGAACACCTGCACCCGGTGGCCATCGCGCGACAGCGCCACCGCCAAAGCCTGGCCGGCCGTGCCGTAGCCGACGATGGCGATATCCAGTGGCTTGTTCATTGCACTCCCCCAGGCTGTCGTCCACGCCCGCTAAAAAAAAACCCCGCCGCAGCGGGGTTCTTTTGCACAACCGAATGGATCACTCGGCCGGCGTGATATTGGAAGCCTGGGCGCCCTTCGGACCCTGGGTCACGTCATAGCTGACGCGCTGGCCTTCCTGC
>NZ_DLJW01000015.1:0-3237 GCF_002477705.1 Stenotrophomonas sp. UBA7606
GTCGAGATCGTGATACCACGTGCCTTTTCTTCCGGCGCGGCGTCGATCGAGGAGTAATCCTTGAACTCGCCACCGAAGCGCTCTGCACCGATCTTGGTCAGAGCAGCGGTCAGCGTGGTCTTGCCATGGTCGACGTGGCCGATGGTGCCGACGTTGACGTGCGGCTTGGTACGTTCGAACTTACCCTTGGACATGTGTAATTCCTTGATTAGCTAAAACTTGGAGGGAGAGCCTGAGTCTGGGACTCAGGCCTTCTTGATGACGGTTTCGGCGATGTTGTTCGGCGCCGGCTCGTAATGGTCGAATTCCATGGTGAAGGTGGCGCGGCCCTGGGTCTGCGAACGCAGCGCAGTGGCGTAACCGAACATTTCACCCAGCGGGATCATCGCGTTGATGATGCTGGCCGAGCCATCACCGGTGGTGCCCGAACCCTGCAGCACGCCACGACGACGGCTGACGTCGCCCATCACGTCACCCTGGTAGTCTTCCGGGGTCACGATCTCGACCTTCATGATCGGCTCCAGCAGCACCGGCTTGGCCTTGGCGAAGCCCTGCTTGAAGGCCATCGACGAAGCCAGCTTGAACGCCATTTCCGACGAGTCAACGTCATGGTACGAGCCGAACACCAGCTTGACCTTGACGTCCACCACCGGGAAGCCAGCCAGCGGGCCGCTGGTGATGGTTTCGCGCAGGCCCTTTTCCACGGAAGGAATGAATTCCTTCGGGATCACGCCGCCGGTGATGTCGTTGATGAACAGGAAGTCGTCCTTGATCGCTGCAGCCAGCTTCGGATCGGCACGGTCTTCAGCGGTGATCGGCGACAGCTCGATCACGACGTGACCGTACTGACCCTTACCACCGGACTGCTTGGCGTGCTTGTAGTCCGACTTGACGTCAGCGGCCTGGATGGTTTCACGGTAGGCCACCTGCGGCTTGCCGACGTTGGCTTCAACGTTGAACTCGCGCTTCAGGCGGTCGACGATGATGTCCAGGTGCAGCTCGCCCATGCCGGAGATGATGGTCTGGCCGGATTCTTCGTCGGTCTTGACGCGGAACGACGGATCTTCCTGCGCCAGACGGCCCAGTGCCAGACCCATCTTTTCCTGGTCGGTCTTGGTCTTCGGCTCGACGGCCATCGAGATCACCGGCTCCGGGAACACCATGCGCTCAAGCACGATCGGTGCTTCGATCGAGCACAGCGTGTCACCGGTGGTGGTGTCCTTCAGGCCCACGGCAGCAGCGATGTCACCGGCCAGAACTTCCTTGATTTCCTCGCGGTTGTTCGAGTGCATCTGCAGGATGCGGCCGATACGCTCCTTCTTGTTCTTCACCGAGTTCAGCACGGTGTCGCCACCGTTCAGCACGCCGGAGTAGACGCGGAAGAAGGTCAGCGCGCCGACGAACGGGTCGGTGATGATCTTGAACGCCAGCGACGAGAACGGCGCCTTGTCGTCCGACTTGCGGGTCATCTCGATGCTGTCGTCGTCGACGTCGGTGCCCTTCACGTCCGGCACGTCGACCGGCGACGGCAGCAGCTGGATCACGCCGTCCAGCATGGCCTGCACGCCCTTGTTCTTGAAGGCCGAGCCGCAGAACATCGGCACGATCTCGGTAGCCAGCGTACGGGTACGCAGCGCCTGGATGATTTCAGCCTCGGCCAGCTCTTCGCCGCCCAGGTACTTTTCCATCAGCTCTTCGCTGGCTTCAGCCGCGGTTTCGATCATGAAGGTACGGGCTTCTTCAGCCTTTTCCACCAGATCAGCCGGGATGTCCACGTAATCGAACTTCATGCCCTGCGAGGCTTCATCCCACTGGATGGCCTTCATCTTGAGCAGGTCGACCACGCCCTTGAAGCCGTCTTCGGCACCGATCGGCACCTGCATCGGCACCGGCACGGCGCCCAGCTTGGCCTTCAGCTGGTCACGGACCTTGAAGAAGTTGGCACCGGTACGGTCCATCTTGTTGACGAACGCAATGCGCGGCACGTGGTACTTGTTGGCCTGGCGCCACACGGTTTCCGACTGCGGCTGCACGCCACCGACGGCGCACAGCACGAACACCGCGCCGTCGAGCACGCGCAGGGAGCGTTCGACTTCGATGGTGAAGTCAACGTGCCCGGGGGTGTCGATGATGTTGAAACGGTGCTCCGGCAGGGACTTGTCCATGCCCTTCCAGAACGCGGTGGTGGCAGCGGACTGGATCGTGATGCCACGTTCCTGCTCCTGCTCCATCCAGTCCATGGTGGCGGCGCCGTCATGCACTTCACCGAGCTTGTGGCTCTTGCCGGTGTAGAACAGGATGCGCTCGGACGTGGTGGTCTTGCCGGCATCGATGTGAGCCATGATGCCGAAGTTACGGTAACGCTCGATAGGAGTGGTGCGGGCCACGGGAGCCTCTCAATTTCTTGGAATTCGGATGGCCGAACGCCGCCTTGCGGCGGCCTTCGGGTTGACGCAGCGCTCAAAGCGCTACACGCAGCACCACATGGGTGCCAGGGGCCCTGTTTCCAAGGCCCCCACAACTCACCAGCGGTAGTGAGCGAAGGCCTTGTTCGCTTCCGCCATACGGTGGGTTTCTTCGCGCTTCTTGATGGCGCCGCCGCGGTTTTCCGAAGCGTCCAGCAGTTCAGCAGCCAGCTTGCGCGGCATGGTGTTCTCACCGCGCTTACGCGCGGAGTCGATCAGCCAACGCATGGCCAGGGCCATCTTGCGCGAAGCGCGCACTTCGACCGGCACCTGATAGGTGGCACCACCGACGCGACGCGACTTCACTTCCACGCCCGGCGCAACGTTGTCCAGTGCCTTCTGCACCAGCTCGATTGCGTTCGGGTTCTTTTCGCTGATCACGTCCATGGCGCCATAGACGATCTTTTCAGCAACGGACTTCTTGCCGCTCAGCATCACCATGTTGATGAAGCGGGCAATGGTTTCGCTCTTGTGCTTCGGATCCGGCAGGACCGAACGCTGGGGAGTATTACCTTTACGTGACATGTCTTATTCCTCAGGCCTTCGGACGCTTTGCGCCGTACTTGGAACGCGCCTGACGACGCTTGGCGACACCGGCGGCGTCGAGCGAGCCACGGACGGTGTGGTAACGCACACCCGGCAGATCCTTGACGCGACCGCCACGGATCAGGACCACGGAGTGCTCCTGCAGGTTGTGGCCTTCACCACCGATGTAGGAAATCACCTCTTCCTGGTTGGTCAGGCGGACCTTTGCAACCTTGCGCAGAGCCGA
>NZ_DLJW01000097.1:0-247 GCF_002477705.1 Stenotrophomonas sp. UBA7606
CGAGCCATGCTCGGCTGAAGCTCTACCGGCAGGGCCATTGCCGAGCGTGGCTCGGCACTACAGGTGGATCAGAAGCAAAGGCCCGGATCACTCCGGGCCTTTGTTGTTGCGGCGTTCGCCCCAAGCAAACAAGCACTCGCTGCCGTTGGTAGTGCCGAGCCATGCTCGGCTGAAGCTCTACCGGCAAGGTCATTGCCGAGCATGGCTCGGCACTACAGGTGGATCAGAAGCAAAGGCCCGGATCACT
>NZ_DLJW01000097.1:425-8634 GCF_002477705.1 Stenotrophomonas sp. UBA7606
ATCACTCCGGGCCTTTGTTGCTACGTGCTCAGCCGGCAATGGCCAGCCGCTCCTGCCGATAGCGCCACACCGCTACCGCCCACAACACCACGGCCAGTGCCGCCGAGGCCGCCAGGTATACGGCCCATTGCGTCGCCGAGGGCATCTCGCCGCGTGTCACCTTCACCAGCATCTGGTTCTGCGACAGGAACGGCACCGCGTACTGCCACAGCTGGGTGTCCTTCAACGGGTAGGCCATCAGCGCGTAGCCAGGCAGCATCGGCAGCAGCATCAACCACACCATGTGGCTCTGTGCTTCCTTCATGCTCTTGGAACTGGCCGACAGGCAGGTGAGCAGTGCGGTGCCGATCAACACCAGTGGCAGCAGGATCACCAGCAGCTTGCCCATCGCCGCAAAGCTGACATCCAGCGAGCGCGCAGCCCCACCGCCAATACTGGCGCTGACCTTGAACGAGACCAGGATCAGCAGCATCGAAGCCAGGCCCAGCACCACCGCCGCCAGCATCTTGCCGCTGACCAGCGCACCACGTGCGGCCGGTGTGGCCAGCAAGGGCTCCAGCGACTGCCGCTCGCGCTCACCGGCCGTGGTATCCATGGCCAGGTGCGAGCCACCGATGAAGGCGAACAGCATCAGCACCAGCGGCAGCACCACTGACAGGAAGATGCCGCGCTTTGCTTCCGCCGTTGCCAGATCGCGGGTGCCGACATTGACCGGCGCGGCAACCATCGGGTTGACCCCGCGTGCCAGCAGACGCAATGCGCCCACCGACTGCCCATACTCGTTGAGAACATTGCGTACCCGGGCGATCTGCACATCACCGGTACGGCGGGTGGTGTCGGCCACGATCTCCACCTTGGCCGGCTTGCCGGCATGCCAGTCGGCGGCGAAGTCCTTGTCGATGACCAGCGCCAGATCCTGTTGCTGGCTGCGGATCAGGCCTTCGATATCGGCCGGCGCCTCGGTTGCATTGATGCCACGGCTGGCCAGGAACGCGACCAGGTTGGGTGCGCGCGCCATGCCCTCCACCGGAATGCTCAAGTCCTTTTCCAGCTGCGTTTCGGCACGCAGGTTGGTCAGCTTGTTCATGCCCAGGAACAGCAACGGGTACAACAGTGGTGCGGTCAGGAGGGTCAGCAGGAAGGTGCGGCGGTCGCGGGCGAAGTCACGCAGCTCCTTGCGCATCACCGTGATGATGGCGCGGAAGTATCCAGTCTGGCTCATGCGTGCAGGCCCTCCTCGCTGCCGATCAGTTTCACGAACGCGTCTTCCAGGTTGCTCTCATGGGCCTGCTCGCGCAGCTCATCCGGCGTGCCCTGGGCCACCACCCTGCCCTGCGCGACGATCACGATGCGGTCACACAGCGCGGCGACCTCCTGCATGATGTGGCTGGAGAAAATCACGCAGCGGCCTTCCTCGCGCAGCTCCTTGAGGAAGCCACGCAGGCCGCGGGTGGTCATCACGTCCAGGCCGTTGGTCGGCTCATCGAGGATCACATTGCGCGGGTCATGGATCAGTGCCCGCGCGATGGCGGTCTTGGTGCGCTGGCCCTGGCTGAAACCCTCGGTGGCACGATCCAGGAAATCCTCCATCTGCAACGCCTTGGCCAGGCGCGCGGTGCGCTCGGCGATGGCCGCCGAACTCATGCCATGCAGTTCACCGAAGTAGTCGATGTTCTCGCGGGCGGTCAGGCGCTTGTACACGCCGCGTGCATCCGGCAATACGCCGAGGCTGCGGCGCACGGCATTCGGGTCGACGGCGGCATCGACGCCATCGACCAGCACGCGGCCGCTCTCCGGCGTCATCAGGGTGTACAGCATGCGCAGCGTGGTGGTCTTGCCGGCGCCGTTGGGGCCGAGCAGGCCGGTGATCTGCCCGTCATGGGCGGTGAAGCCCACGTCATCCACGGCGATCACTGGCGTTTTGTCCTTGCCCTTGCCGGGGAAGGTCTTGCGGAGTCGTTCTGCAACGATCATGGAAGCGGATTCCTCAGTGATGCGGTGATGTCACGGTTCCCAGCCATTGAAGCTGGTGAACGGCGGCACGTAATTGAGCTTGTCCAGGCAGGCGCCATCCAGCGCCTTGGCATCTGCGGTGTCGATGAACTGCCCGAACAGTTTGGGCATGCAGCCAGCGCCGATCACGTTGTGGCCCTGCCCGCGCAGCACGAACAGCCTGCCCTTGGCCAGAGTCTTGACCACTTCCTCGCCGTAACGCGGCGGCGTCACCGGATCGAACTCACCTTCCAGCACCAACGCCGGCACGTTGCCCGCCAGGGGCTTGTGGAAGTCGGCCGGCGCGCTGCCCTTGGGCCACGCAGCGCACATCGCACCCAGGCCCTGCGCCATCTGCTCACCCAGCACGGTGCCCGCGTCACTGCTGGCGCTGGCCGCGGCAAAGCTGTCGGCGTCCTCGCTGCAGACCACCGACAACTGCATGCCCATGGCCATGGCGTCCTTCATGTCGTCCTGCATCATCTGCGCCAACGCCATCAGCTCCTCGTAACGGCCCGCGTTGGCCTCGTGGATCAGCTTGGGCAGCAGCGCCGCGGCAGCCGGCATGTAGGCGTACATGCGGACCAGCCCGGCCACGCTTTCGGCACGCAGCACGTCCTCACGCGACTGGCCGGTGGCGGAATCGCGGTAGCGGACCGTCACCGGCTGCGCGCGCAGCTTTGCCAGCAGCGCATCCAGCTCGGCACGCGGATCCCCCAGCTTGTCCTTGCAGGCGGGTGCGTTGGTGCACTGGGCAAACTGCAGGGCCAGCGCGTCATCCAGGTTGCGGGCAAAGATGTTGCCCAGCTGCAGGCTGTTGGGCACCACCGAGTCCAGCACGATGCTGCGGGTGGCCTGCGGGTGGCGCATGGCGTACTGCTGTGCGACACGGGTGCCATAGCTGACCCCGACCAGATTGATCTGCGCCACCCCCATGGCCTGGCGCACCGCATCCAGGTCCGCCACCGCTTCGGTGGTGGTGTAGAAGCGCAGATCGGCCTTCTGCGACAGCTGCGTGGCGCAGCTGGCCGCGGCCGCCTGCATCGCCGTGGCCGACATGTCATCGCCGTCATACGCCGGGCAGGACAACAGGTTGGATTCGCCGGTGCCACGCTGGTCAACCAGCACCACGTTGCGGTGCTTGCGTACCTCACGGAAGGCCGCGTCCACCTGCGGATAGGTCGCCACCGCGGCCTGACCCGGGCCGCCGGCCAGGAAAAACACCGGGTCCGGCTGTACCTCGCCTTCCTTCTCCGGCGTCAGCAGTGCGATGTTCAGGCCGATCTTGCGGCCCTGTGGATTGGCGCGGTCCTCGGGCACCTGCAAGGTGGTGCACTGTGCTTCCAGTGCTTCACGGCTGAACGGCGAACTCAAGGTGCATGGCTTGAATGCAAGCGTGCCCAACTGCAGGGATTTGCCTGCCGTCGGTGTGCCATCGGCATTGGCCGTCGGGCTGGTTGCCTTGCAACCCAGCACGCCCACCAGCACGGCGGCGGCCAACAAGGTGGTTCGGGTATTGCGGGACATCATCGGAACAGCCCCTCACGGTTGAATGGAACAACGGTCCTGCCTACACCCAGACGCAGCGGCGGCAGCTATGTGACAGCGGGGAAGAATATTTCCTCGATCTTCGCCCCGAACAGGTCGGCGATACGGAAGGCCAGCGGCAGACTGGGATCGTACTTGCCGGTTTCCAGCGCGTTGACCGTCTGCCGCGATACCTGCAGGCGCTCGGCCAACTCCCCCTGCGACCAGCCCCGGGCATCGCGCAGCTCGCGCAGGCGGTTATCCATCCGCGCGCCTCAGTTGTAGCGCCGCACGACCACGGCCTTGGCCAGGCCGTAGGACAGGCACACCAACGGAAACACCCAGATCATCGCCGCCGCGGACGGCACGTCGATCACCCGCGCCACCTGCAGGAAACCCCCGGTCAGGTATACCAGCGAGACGAAGGCGGTGGCAAAGCTCACCGCCTCCAGCTCGATGCGCTGCTGCAGCTCGTCCACGTCGCGGATGTAACGGATCATCGCCCGCAGCATCAACACGATGGGCGGCACCGGCAGCAGTGCCACCGCCGCACGCAGCAGCGGCTCGTCCACCCGCTTGAGCAGCAGGGTCGAAGCCAGCAGCAGCACGACATAGGCGCCCATCGCCACCATCACCTCGCGGGTATAGCGGCGCCGCAATGCCGGTGGTGCACTGTCACAACCCTCAGGCATCAACCGTTGCAACACCGCCGCCAACACCAGCCCCAGCGCCACCCCTAACAGCACCCCGGCCAGGCGCGGGCTGCCATCGAAGCGCGCCCACAGCAGCAGGCCCCCGCCTGCTGCTGCACTCAACACTGCACCCAGCAGGGTCAGGGCAATACGGCGTACGCGCATCATCGCCCTGTCCTGCCACTGCAGGCCTGGCCACGGCAGACAGAAATCCCAACGGCGGCACTGCGTGAACTGAGGGAGGACATGGCAGAAGACCTGTAAAGCGTGCTTTACACATTCTGCCCGCCCCCTTATCCGCATGTCAAGCACCCTTTACACACCAGCTCCGTCGTTGACGCCGCCGTGATGGCTGCGGCACAGCATCCGGAGCCATCGCCTGCACGGGCGTTTGGGCGCAGGGAACCGCCAGGCAGGCGCTGTCCCGGCCGGTGGCCTTGGCGTGATACAGCGCGGCATCGGCGCGTGACATCAGCTGCTCCAGGTCGCGGCAGGTGGTACTGACCACCACACCGATGCTCACCGTGTAGCGCAGCTCGCCGGCCTGGGTGGGAACCCGCGCGTCATGCACCTGCTCGACGATGGACTGGGCCTTTTCCATCGCCGCGTCGGCATCGGCACCCGGCAGCACCACGACGAACTCCTCACCACCGTATCTGCCGAGCACGGGTGTCGGCCCCGGCGCCGCCCGCCGCAGCAGGTCGGCGAAATGGCGCAGCACTTCATCACCAACCAGATGTCCCCAGTTGTCGTTGATGCGCTTGAAGTAGTCCAGATCCATGATCAATGCCGCGAACGGTGCGTGCGCCATCAGCGATGCGTCCAGCCCTGCCTGCGCAGCCTGCCAAACCGCATTGCGATTGAGCAGGCCGGTAAGCCCATCAACGCTGGCACGCTGCTTCAACTCGCACACTATTTCTTCGACGATCAACAACATCAACGCCGATGACTGGGCGATCAGCAGCACCACGCCGGCGACGATCCGCTGTGATACCGCCGCCAGCGTCTCATCGTTGCCGTGCGCGGTCAGCTCCAGCGAAAGCCCCAACCCATAGAGGGCATAGGCGGTGTGCGCAGCAAACACTCCGGCGGCGACGTAATAACTCAGCCGCAGCTGCGGCGGCGTCCGGCGCAGCAGCATCCACGTCATCCATGCGTACATGGCCACCGCGCACAGGTTGGAGAGATTGCGCTGCATGCCGTGCAGGTGCAGCAGCAAGCCGTCCAGCAGCATCGCCAGCAACAGCGGCGCAAGCACCAGGGCCGGCTTCCAGAACGGCAACGGACGCTGCACATGCTGGGATACACCCACCAGCAACAATGCACCACCGCACAGCGCGAGGGCGGCGAACGACACAGCCACCGGTGCGGGACCGACAGGACCGCCAGGCAGCTGGCGCATGCAGACGGCAAGGGCCAGCAGCCACAGGCTGGCCACCCACGCACGCAGCGCCGGACGTCGTGGCAATACCAGCAGCAATACCGAAAATCCCGCCGCCACGCCAACGCTGACCACCACGCTGATCGTGCCCAGAAAACTGCTGAGATCCGGCGTCATCGCTGCAGCGTCCGTTCCTTGGTACGCAGGAACGATACGCGCCGTACCGCGCGTTCAGCGCAGGGCGAACGCGAGGCCAGTCACGAAACACTTTTCCGTTCCGGGCAGACAGCCCGGATTACTTGCTGCTGACGTACTTCTCGCGGCGGATCTGCGGCATCGGCAGACCGGCCTGCTTCAGCGCTTCCACGCAGGTATCGACCATGTCCGGGTTGCCACACAGGTAGGCGATGTCGCGGGCGGGGTCCGGCGCGATCTCGGCCAGCTGCTGCTGCACATAGCCCTGGCGGACATCGGCATGCGGGTTCTCCGGCAGCTCGCGTGACAGGCAAGGCATGTAGCGGAAACCCGGGTTGGCGGCGGCGAAGGCATGGAAATCGTCGCTGTACAGCAACTCTCCCGGGCTGCGCGCGCCCTGCAGCAGCACCACTTCCACGCCACGTTCCTGCATGGCGGTACGCAGCTGCGGCAGCATCGAGCGGTACGGGGTGACGCCGGTGCCGGTGGCGATCAGCAGGTAGCGGGCATTGTGGTCGCCCGGCTGCAGGCAGAAACGCCCGAACGGGCCGCTGCCGCTGACGTGGTCGCCCAGCGCCATGCCCTCGAACAGGGCCGTGGCGGCGCCGCCGGGGACAAAGCTGACCGCGATTTCCACTGCCTCGCCCGGGCCCAGGGCACGGTCGTGGATGGTGGCCAGCGAGTAGCTGCGCTTGGTGGCGGTGCCGTCGGCGTAGTCGAAATGGACCTGAATGAACTGGCCGGGCAGGAAATCCAGCGGCTGGCCGTCATCACGGACGAACTGGTAATGGCCGATGCTGGGCGCCAGCATGCGGCGGCCGACCAGCTTGAGGGGGAATTGGATTGGCACAGGAGAGGAACAGTGTGTAACCGGGTATGGACCACGGGGCCTTCTATAATAGCCGCCTGCACTTATCCGACGCCTGTACCCGGCGCGAAGGCCCGAGATTGGACTCCCGTACCCCTCCCAGCGCAGCCGCGCTGCGCATCACCGACCTGCGCAAGACCTATGACAACGGCGTACAGGCCCTGAAAGGCGTGTCGCTGGAGGTCGCCCCCGGCGACTTTTTCGCCCTGCTCGGCCCCAATGGCGCCGGCAAGTCGACCCTGATCGGCATCGTTTCTTCACTGGTGAACCTGAGCGAAGGCCAGGTACAGGTATTCGGCAGTGACCTGGTGACCAACCGCAGCGCGACCATGCGCCTGATCGGGCTGGTGCCGCAGGAGATCAACTTCAACCTGTTCGAGAAGCCTTTCGACATCCTGGTCAACTACGCCGGTTTCTACGGGATTCCGCGTGCCGAGGCCGAGGTCCGCGCCGAGCAGGAGCTCAAGCGCGCGCACCTGTGGAACAAGGCGCAGATGATGAGCCGCACCCTGTCCGGCGGCATGAAGCGCCGGCTGATGATCGCACGCGCGATGATGACCCAGCCGCGCCTGCTGATCCTGGACGAGCCCACCGCCGGCGTGGACATCGAGATTCGCCGCGACATGTGGAAGACGCTGCAGGAAATCAACGCCGCCGGCACCACCATCATCCTCACCACGCACTACCTGGAAGAGGCCGAGCAGCTGTGCCGCAACCTGGCCATCATCAACCATGGCCGCATCGTCGAGCAGGGCCCGATGCGCGGCCTGCTGGCCAAGCTCGATGTGGAAGGCTTCCTGTTCGACATCGACGGTGAGCTGCCCGCCCAGCTGCCGCAGATCGAAGGCGCCACCCTGGTCGCCACCGACGCGCACACGTTGGACCTGGACATGCCGCGTGCGATGGACCTGAACCGTGTTTTCGACGCCCTCAATGCCGCCGGCATCCGCGTGCGTTCGATGCGTACCAAGAGCAACCGCCTGGAGGAGCTGTTCGTGCGCCTCACCGGCAACCTGGAGAACAGCGGCGCATGAGTACCCCCGTTCCCGTGACCGACAGCAGCCGCAACTGGGTGGCGCTGGGCACCATCGTTCGTCGCGAGGTCAACCGCATCCTGCGCATCTGGGGCCAGACCCTGGTGCCGCCGGCCATCACCATGACCCTGTACTTCCTGATCTTCGGCGGCCTGATCGGCTCCAAGATCGGGCAGATGGGCGGCTACAGCTACATGCAGTTCATCGTGCCGGGCCTGGTAATGATGAGCGTGATCCAGAACAGCTACGGCAACATCAGCTCCTCGTTCTTCGGTGCCAAGTTTGGCCGCCATGTCGAGGAACTGCTGGTCAGCCCGATGCCGAACTGGGTGATCCTGTGGGGTTATGTGGCCGGCGCGGTGCTGCGTGGCCTGATGGTCGGCGTGATCGTGCTGATCATCGCCATGTTCTTCACCCCGGTGCGCATCCCGCACCCGCTGGTAACGCTGAGCACGGTGCTGCTGGGCGCGACCATCTTCTCGCTGGCCGGCTTCATCAACGCCGTCTACGCCAAGAAGTT
>NZ_DLJW01000096.1:0-13879 GCF_002477705.1 Stenotrophomonas sp. UBA7606
ACGAGGCTCTCCTGCATGGCTCGCATCATCGCCATCGCCAACCAGAAAGGCGGCGTCGGCAAGACCACCACGGCCGTCAATCTGGCTGCTTCCCTTGCCGCCGCACCCAAGCGTGTGCTGCTGGTCGACCTGGACTCGCAGGGCAACGCGACCATGGGCAGCGGCGTGGACAAGCGTGAAGTCGCGGCGTCCACCTGCGACCTGCTGCTGGGCGAGAACACCGCCGCCGAAGTGCGCGTGGCCACGCCGGAAGGCTTTGACCTGCTGCCAGGCAACATCGACCTGACCGCCGCCGAAATCCAGCTGATGGACCAGGGCGAGCGCGAGCAGCGGCTGAAGCGCGCGCTAGCGCCCATCCGCGATGAATACGACTACATCCTGATCGACTGCCCGCCGGCGCTGTCGCTGCTGACGCTGAACGCGCTGGCCGCCGCCGATTCGGTGATCGTGCCGATGCAGTGCGAGTACTACGCACTGGAAGGCCTCAGCGCCCTGGTCGAGACCATCGACGCGCTGAAGATCAACCTCAACCCGGCGCTGGAAATCGAAGGCGTGCTGCGCACCATGTTCGACGTGCGCAACAACCTGGCCAACGCCGTGTCCGCGCAGCTCACCGAATACTTCGGCGACCGCGTGTTCCGTACCATCGTGCCGCGCAACGTACGCCTGGCCGAGGCGCCCAGCCATGGCCAGAGCATCGTCGGTTACGACCGCGCCTCGCGTGGCGGCGTGGCCTACCTGGGCCTGGCCGGCGAGATCATCCGCCGCAACAGTGAACGCAAGCAGCCCTCCCGGGCCGTGGAGGCTGTCTGATGAGTGCGGCAAAAAAGCGCGGCCTTGGCCGTGGTCTTGATGCCCTGCTGGGCCCCAAGGGTGCGGTAACCCCGGTCACCGTCGCCGCCGTTGCCGAGCCGCAACCCGGCGAAGTGCTGCGCAAGCTGCCCATCGACCAGCTGCAGCCCGGCAAGTACCAGCCGCGCCGCGACATGGACGAGTCCAAGCTGGCCGAGCTGTCCGAGTCGATCAAGGCGCAGGGCATCATCCAGCCGATCCTGGTGCGCCAGATCGCCGGCGGCAACTACGAAATCATCGCCGGTGAACGTCGTTGGCGCGCCTCGCGCCTGGCCGGGCTGGACGAAGTACCGGTGGTGGTGCGCGAGCTGGAAGACCG
Organism: Stenotrophomonas sp. UBA7606; assembly: GCF_002477705.1. NCBI lineage: Bacteria > Pseudomonadati > Pseudomonadota > Gammaproteobacteria > Lysobacterales > Lysobacteraceae > Stenotrophomonas > Stenotrophomonas sp. UBA7606. The sequence continues at coordinate 1,172 of NZ_DLJW01000096.1, forward strand.
CACCGTCATCGCGATGGCGCTGATCGAGAACATCCAGCGCGAAGACCTCAACCCGCTGGAAGAAGCCGAAGCGCTGGCGCGGCTGGTCAGCGAGTTCTCGCTGACCCATGCCGAAGCCGCGCAGGCGGTTGGCCGTTCGCGCGCCTCGGTGTCCAACCTGCTGCGCCTGATCGATCTGCCGATCGGTGTGCGCGTGCTGCTGGAAACCCGCCGTCTGGAAATGGGCCATGCCCGCGCGCTGCTGACGCTGGCGCCGGAACTGGCTACCAAGCTGGCCGAAGAAGCCGCCGAGCAGGGCTGGTCGGTTCGTGAAGTCGAGCACCGCGCGCAGCAGTTTGCCGCCGGCAAGGTGCCGGGTGCCCGCAAGGCCAAGCCGGCGCCGAGCGCGCCGCAGGCCGATATCGCATCGCTGGAGACCGAGTTGTCCGAGTCGCTGGGCGCCAAGGTGGCGATCAGCCACGGCCGTGGCGGCAAGGGCAAGCTGGTCATCCACTACACCGATCTGGACACGCTGGACGGCGTGCTGGAGCGGCTGCGCACGCGCCAGCAAGGCTGACGCTCCTGTTCCCCACCGAGGTGCAAGCAAGGCAATGAACCCCTCCAAGGTCGATCGCAATCATCTGTTGCGTCTGACCGACCTGCCGAATGTCGGGCCGGCCTGTGAAAAGGATCTCCGTCTGATCGGGATCCGGGTACCCGCGCACCTGCGCGGGCGTGATCCCTACGATATGTACGCCCAGCTCTGCCTGAAGACCGGCGTGGTGCACGACCCCTGCGTGATCGACGTGTTCCTGTCCGTCGTCCGCTTCCTGGGCGGCGAAGCGCCGCAGCCATGGTGGGCCTATAGCAAGGAGCGCAAGGCCACCCTGGCGCGGGAGCCGATGACGCTATGACGGTACTGGTGACCGGCGCGGCCGGCTTCATTGGCGCCTATACGTGCCAGGCCCTGGCAGCACGCGGCGAGCGCGTGGTGGGGCTGGACAACTTCAACGACTACTACGACCCGCAGCTCAAGCGCGATCGGGTGGCCGCGCTGTGCCCGCAGCTGGATCTGCGCGTGCTCGACCTCACCGATCGCGACGGCCTGGCCGCGCTGTTCGACGAAATCCAGCCGACCCAGGTGATCCACCTGGCCGCGCAGGCCGGCGTGCGCTATTCGCTGGAAAACCCGCACGCCTACGTCGACAGCAACCTGGTTGGCTTCGTCAACATGCTGGAGCTGTGCCGCCACCGTGGCGTGCAGCACCTGGTGTATGCATCCAGCAGCTCGGTGTATGGCAACTCGGCCACGCCGCCGTTCTCCGAAGACCAGCGCGTGGACCAGCCGCGCTCGCTGTACGCGGCCACCAAGGCCGCCAACGAGTTGATGGCCTATACCTATGCGCAGCTGTACGGCCTGAAGGCCACCGGCCTGCGCTTTTTCACCGTCTATGGCCCGTGGGGCCGGCCGGACATGGCGCCGCTGCTGTTCGCGCGCGCAGTGCTGGCCGGGCGCAGCATCGATGTGTTCAACAACGGCCACATGCGGCGCGACTTCACACATGTTTCCGACATCGTTGCCGGTATCCTCGGGGCGCTGTCGCATCCCTCCGCCCAGGCCACACCCCACCAGGTGTTCAACCTGGGCAACCACACCCCGGTGGAACTGGAATACTTCATCGACGTGATCGCCTCGGCCGCGGGGCTCCCGGTGCACAAGGTCTACAAGCCGATGCAGCCGGGCGACATGGTGGAAACCATGGCCGACACCGCGCGCGCCCAGGCGGCGTTCGGCTATGCGCCGCGCACGCCGATCGAAGCCGGCCTGCCGCCGGTGGTGGAGTGGTGCCGTGGATATTTCGGACCGCGTGCCTGATTTCATGTTCCGCTAATACGCGAACAGGAAAATTCGCGGTCTTCCTGAATACGTAAAGCAACCGGAACCGCGTCATGAACCAGCCTGCCCTCTCGGTCGTCGTGCCAGTCTTCAACGAACGCGACAATGTCACGCCGCTGGTCAACGAAATCACCGCCGCCCTGCGCGGCCAGATCGGCTTCGAAATCGTCTACGTCGACGACAACTCCAAGGACGACAGCCTGCAGGTACTGCAGGCACTGAAGGCCACCAACCCGGAACTGCGGGTGCTGCACCACGTCAGCCAGAGCGGCCAGAGCACGGCCGTGCGCACCGGGGTGAAGGCGGCGCGCGCGCCGTGGATCGCGACCCTGGACGGCGACGGCCAGAACGACCCGGCCGATATTCCCAAGCTGCTGGCCGCACGCGCCAAGGCCGATGCACAGGTGCGGCTGTTTGCCGGCTGGCGCGTCAACCGCCAGGACTCGGGCAGCAAGCGCTGGGCCAGCAAGTGGGCCAACGCCATCCGCGCACGCATGCTGCGCGATGACACCCCGGACACCGGCTGCGGCATCAAGCTGTTCGAGCGTGCGGCCTTCCTCGACCTGCCGTATTTCGACCACATGCATCGCTACCTGCCGGCGCTGATGCAGCGCGCCGGCTGGAAGACGGTCAGCGTGCCGGTCAACCATCGCCACCGCACCGCCGGCGTGTCCAAGTACAACAACCTGGGCCGCGCGCTGGTGGGCATCCGCGACCTGCGTGGCGTGGCCTGGTTGATCACCCGTTCCAAGCGCACCGCGGTGGAAGAGGTCTGAGCATGGATTTCATGAACCAACCGCTGGCCTGGCTGGAGTGGACCGGCGTGCATATGTCGCCGTGGAAGCTGATCGGCCTGACCGGTGCGTTGATGTTCGGCGGTCGCTGGCTGGTGCAGTTCGTGGCCTCGCGCCGCGCCGGCAAGCCGGTGATCCCGCGCCTGTTCTGGTACATGAGCGTGCTCGGCAGCCTGATGACGCTGAGCTACTTCCTGTTCTCGTCCAAGCAGGATGCGGTGGGCGTGGTGCAGAACCTGTTCCCGGCCTTCACCGCGCTCTACAGCCTGCACCTGGACATCAAGCACCGCGGCTGGCAGCGCGACAAGGCCGGTCACTGAGCGGGCAACTATGCCCAAATCCGGCGGTTTGCCGCCCGAATCCGTCTAGGTCGGGCGGCAACTTCAATGCGATGATCGGGAATACCTGAACCATCTGGGGAATCCTGACCGTGAAATCGCCGTTGACCGTTGCCTTGCTGCTCACCCTTGGCCTCAGCGCCACGCCCGCCTTTGCTGCTGCCCCGTCGGCACCGGCCACCCTGGCCACGCAGAGCGTGGACGACCAGTTCAAGGCGATCTACGAGAAGGAGTGGGCCTGGCGCCAGACCGGCGGCGGTGAAGCCAGCGAGGACAGCGACGCACCGGCCAGCAGCACCAAGTTGCCGGATGTGGGCGCCGCCGCCCAGCAGGCGCGGTTGAAGGTATGGGACGACGTGCTGGCCCAGCTCGAGGCCATCGACCCGGCCAAGCTGTCGGCCGAGAACCAGGTCAACTACGCCATCTACAAGTACCAGGTGGAAAGCCTGGCCGAAGAGGTGCGCCTGCGCAGCTACGAGATGCCGTTCAACTCGGACTCCTCGTTCTGGTCCAACCTCAGCTTCATGGCCCGGCGCGAGATGAAGACCGCGCAGGACTACCGCAACTACATCGCGCGCCTGAACGATGTGCCGCGCTACTTCGACCAGCAGATGGACAATATGCGCGCCGGTTTGGCGCGTGGCTTCAGCGTGCCGCGTGCGGTGCTGGAAGGTCGTGATGTCTCCATCTCGACCGTGGCCGAACTGAAGGACCCGACCGAGTCGCCGCTGTACGAGCCGCTGAAGAAGCTGCCCAACAGCATCCCGGCGGCTGAGCAGGCCAAGCTGCAGGCGGAAGCCAGGCAGGCCATCAGCGGCAGCGTGGTGCCGGCCTTCGGCAAGCTGCTGACCTTCTACCGCCAGGAATATGTGCCGCAGTCGCGCACCACCCTGGCAGCCGAGGCGATGCCCGGTGGCAAGGAGTTCTACCAGGCGCAGATCCGCGAATACGTCACCCTGGACCTGAGCCCGCAGCAGATCCATGCGCAGGGCCTGTCCGAGGTCAACCGCATCCAGCGCGAAATGAACGCCATCATCGACAAGGTGGGCTTCAAGGGTAAGAGCGAGCAGACCCGCTTTGCCGACTTCCTGGAGTTCCTGCGCACCGACCCGCAGTTCTACGCCAAGACCCCCGACGAGCTGCTGTGGCGTGCGGCGTGGATCTCCAAGCGCGTGGACGGCGTGATCGGCAAGTACATGACCTTGCCGCGCGCACGCTTCACCATCGTGCCGGTGCCACCGGATATCGCCCCGTTTTGGACCGCCGGCCGTGGCGGCATGGGCACCTACTGGCTCAATACCTACAACCTGCCGGCGCGCCCGCTGTACAACCTGCCGGCATTGACCCTGCATGAGTCCGACCCGGGCCATGCCCTGCAGGGCGCACTGGCTGCCGAGCAGACCGGCCAGCCCGAGTTCCGCCGCAATGCGTACATCTCGGCCTATGGCGAAGGCTGGGGCCTGTACACCGAGAAGCTTGGCGTCGACATGGGCATCTACCAGACACCGTATGAAGACTTCGGCCGGCTGACCTATGAAATGTGGCGTGCCTGCCGCCTGGTGATTGACACCGGCGTGCACCACTACGACTGGGACCGCGACCGTGCGATCGCCTACCTGCGTGACCACACCGCGCTCAGCGAACACGAAGTGACCACCGAAGTGGACCGCTATATCTCCTGGCCGGGCCAGGCCCTGAGCTACAAGCTGGGCGAGATCACCATCGTCAAACTGCGCGAGAAGGCCGAGAAGGAACTGGGCGACAAGTTCGACATCAAGGGCTTCCATGATGCCGTGCTCAAGCAGGGCTCGGTGCCGCTGCCGGTGCTGGAGCAGCAGATCAACGCGTACATCGCCGAGCGTAAGGCGGCGAAGTAAGGGCTTTGCCCCCTCCCTTGCGCAACGCGCAGGGGAGGGTCGGGGAGGGGTGCTCTTGGCAGAAATCCCAGGCGATAAGCCAAAGCCACCCCTCTCCCCAACCCCTCTCCCGCAAGGGGAGAGGGGCTACAGCTGCAATTACAGAGGGTGCTTGCGCTCGCAGCGTTCTAAAGCCCCTCTCCCCTTGCGGGAGAGGGGTTGGGGAGAGGGGGAGCACCGCAGGTGCAACCGCAACAAACAAAGCCCCCCTCTAAGCCTCCCCCTTGGCTATGCCAAAAGGGGAGGGGCAACAGCGCACAGCTGAACCACCGCCTCCGCACTGCGATTGTGTAACCCCGCAAGCACCAGCTAGGCTGGCCCAATGCTGCAATCCCTGCGCCACCGTCGCCTCCACCTGCTGCGCCTGCTGATGCTGGCGCTGGTCGGCATTGGCGTGTTCGGTACCTCGCTGGCCGCAGCATTGACCGACATCCACATGCTGGCGCACACCGATATCGGTGCCGACGTGCATGAGCACGACGACAGCAAGCTGGCCACGGCCCCGGATGCCGAAGACAGCGCCAATGCGCTGCTGCACGCGCTGGTGCATTGCGTGGACTGCCACGGCCACGGTGGTGTGTTGCCCACCGTCACCCCTGCCTGGACCGTGGCGTCACCGCCCGCACAGCAGGCCGTGGCCATCCTCGGCACGCAAGCGGTCACGCACCCGACCGAGAGCCTGTTCCGCCCCCCGATAGCCGTCTGACGTCCCGGCCCCTTGGCCGGTCCCCACGTCTGAACCTGCTATCTGGAGAAACCCATGTGGATGCGCCTGGCGGCGGTTGTCGCCTTTGCGCTGGTGCCCCGCGCGTATGCGCAGGCGCCAGTGCCTGCTGTGCCGTTGACGCTGGACGATGCCATCGTCCGTGTTGCCCTTGATCACCCCGAGCTGCGCCTGATCGATGCGCAGCGGCCTGTACTTGAAGCCCGTCGCGATGCGGCCCTGCTGCGCCCGCCGATGCAGCTGGGCGTGGAACTGGAGAACCTGCTCGGCAGCGGTGATACCCGCGGCGTGCAGGGCGCCGAGGCGACCGTCAGCCTGTCCGGTGTGCTGGAACGCGGCGACAAACTCGATGCGCGCCGCATGCTGGCCCAGGCCAATATCGACGCGTTGGCCCCGCAACGCGCCACCGCCAGGCTGGATCTGCTTGCCGAGACTGCGCGCCGCTACCTCGCCGTAGCGCAGGCGCAATCAGCGCTGCAGATCGCCAATACCGATATCGAGCAGCGCCGCCGCGCCGTCGCCGCCGCGCGCCTGCGCCTGCAGGCCGGTGCTTCACCGGAGTCGGTGCTGTTCACCGCGCAGGCGATGCTGGCGCAGGCAGAACTGGATCGCGATCGTGCGATCGAGGAAGCCAGCGCCGCGCGGCTGTCGCTGGCCGCGTTGTGGGGCGCCCGCACGCCTGACTTCAGCAGGGTGAGTGGCGACGCCTTGCAGTTGCCGGCACTGCGTGATTTCGCATCACTCAATGACGATCTGCAACGCGCACCGGAGCTGGCCGAACTGCTGGGCGAGCAGCGCATCCGCGAGGCCCAGCTGCAGCTGGTGCGCACCCGCAGCCGTCCGGATTGGAACTGGCAGGTAGGCGTGCGCAACAGCCGCGCCGACAACGCCACCTCGCTGGTCGGCGGCTTCAGCATCCCGCTCGGCAGCGCTCGCCGCGCCGCGCCGGAAATCCGCGAGGCCGAAGCCGATCTCGCCCTGCTGCCGTATCAACGCCAGGCCCGCCAGCAACAGCTGTACGCCACCCTGGCCGAGGCGCACGGGCGCTATGTCACCGCGCGTCTGGAAGTACAGCGCATGCAGGCTGACGTGCTGCCGCAGTTGCAGAAGGCCGAGCGTGCCGCCGAGCAGGCATGGCGCGCCGGTGCCGCCAGTTACATGGAGTGGGCGCAGCTGCAGGCCATGCGCATTGAATCGCGCCAGCGCCAGTTGGACGCGGCCATCGCCGCCCAGACCGCGCTGATCGAGATCCAGCGCCTCACCGGCCAGGGAATGCTGGCCACCGATGCAACCGTTGCCGTGGAGAACGCAGGATGAGCCGTCCGATCAATGTTGTCGCTGCCGGCGTGCTGGCAATGAGCCTGCTGCTGGTCGGCTGCGGTACAAAGCCGGCGCCTGAGGCCAGCGCTGGTGCAGCTGAAGAAGCGGGCCATGACCACGATGAAGAAAAGGCCGGCGAAGCAGACGCTCACGCCCATGAGGCGGGGGAGGAAGCGGATGCCGACCGCACCACCATCAAGGCCGTGATGGCCGAGCAGGCCGGCATCCGCAGCGCCGCCGCGCAGGCCGGCACCATCGCCGACGAGCATGAGGTGCAGGGCCTGCTGACGCCGGTGGATGGGCGGGTGGCACAGGTGATGGCGCGTTTCCCCGGCCCGATCCGTTCGCTGCGGGCAAATGTGGGTGATCGCGTCAGCGCCGGCCAGACCCTGGCCAGCATCGACAGCAACCTCAGCCTGACCACCTACAGCATCAGCGCGCCAATCAGCGGCGTGGTGCTGTCGCGGCAGGCACAGGTGGGCGCGGTGGCGGGCGAGGGCACGCCTCTGTTCGAGATCGGCGACCTGTCGGAGCTGTGGGTGGACCTGCATATCTTCGGCAATGACACCCAGCACATCACCGCCGGCGTGCCGGTCACGGTCACCCGCATGACCGATGGCGTCAGCCAGGGCACCACGCTGGAGCGCGTGCTGCCCGGCACCGCCACTGCAAGCCAGAGCACCGTGGCCCGTGCCAGCGTGCGCAATGACGATGGCCTGTGGCGGCCCGGTGCGGCGGTGAAGGCGCGCATCGTGGTGGCAATGCAGCCGGCGGCGGTGGTGGTGCCACTCACTGCGCTGCAGACCATGGAAGGCCGCGAGGTGGTGTTCGTACGTGACGGCGATACCTATACCGCGCGCCCGGTGGTGCTGGGCGCACGCGATGCCGGCAAGGTCGAGGTCAAGGACGGCCTGCGCGTTGGCGAGCAGGTCGTGGTCGAGCAGAGCTATGTGGTCAAGGCCGATATCGGCAAGGCGGGGGCCGCGCATGAACATTGATCATCGTCGCTTCCAACGCGGAGGGTGCCGCCATGCTTGAGCGCATCATCCGCAGCGCCATCGCCCATCGCTGGATGATGATGGTGCTTACTTTCGCGTTGATCGCGATCGGCAGCTGGAGCTTCACCCGCCTGTCCATCGATGCCACGCCCGACATCACCAACGTACAGGTGCAGATCAACACCGCCGCCGATGGCTATTCGCCGCTGGAGACGGAACAGCGCATCACCTATCCGGTGGAAACAGTGATGGCCGGCCTGCCAAAGCTCGAACAGGTGCGTTCGCTGTCGCGCTACGGCCTGTCGCAGGTGACGGTGGTGTTCAAGGACGGCACCGACCTGTACTTCGCGCGCCAGCAGGTGGCCGAACGCCTGCAGCAGGTGAAGTCGCAGCTGCCCGATGGTTTGGATCCGCAGCTGGGGCCGATTGCCACCGGCCTGGGCGAGATCTTCATGTACACCATCGATGCCGATCCCAAGGCGCGCAAACCCGATGGCTCGCCCTACACCGCCACCGACCTGCGCACCTTGCAGGACTGGGTAGTGCGGCCACAGCTGCGCAACGTACCCGGCGTCACCGAGGTCAACACGATTGGTGGCTACCAGCGGCAGATCCACATCACCCCGGATCCGCCCAAGCTGCGTGCGCTGGGCTTCACCCTGGATGATGTTGCCGAAGCCGTGGAAGGCAACAACCAGAACATCGGTGCCGGTTACATCGAGCGTAACGGCCAACAGTTCCTGGTGCGCGTACCCGGGCAGGTGGCCGGGTTGGAGGAAATCGGCAACATCGTGCTGGCCCGCCGCGAAGGCGTGCCCATCCATGTGCATGACGTGGCCGACGTGGCCGAGGGACCGGAACTGCGCAGCGGTGCCGCCACCCAGAACGGCCACGAGGTGGTGATGGGCACGGTGGTGATGCTGGTCGGCGCAAACAGCCGCGAGGTGGCGCAGGCGGCCGCTGCCAAGCTGGAACAGGCGCAGCGCAGCCTGCCCGATGGCGTCACCGTCACCGCCAGCTATGACCGCACCGCGCTCGTCGACCGCACCATCCAGACCGTCGCCAAGAACCTGCTGGAAGGCGCGTTGCTGGTGATCGTGGTGTTGTTCCTGCTGCTGGGCAACTTCCGTGCGGCACTGATTACCGCCGCGGTGATTCCGTTGGCAATGCTGTTCACCCTGACCGGCATGGCACGTGGCGGGGTCTCCGCCAACCTGATGAGCCTTGGCGCACTGGATTTCGGCCTGATCGTCGATGGCGCGGTGATCATCATCGAGAACTGTCTGCGCCGCTTTGGCGAACGCACACATGCGCTGGGCCGGGCGATGACCCGCGAGGAACGCTTCGCCGAAACCGCCAGTGCCACTGCCGAAGTCATCCGCCCCAGCCTGTTCGGCCTGGGCATCATCACCGCGGTCTACTTGCCGATCTTTGCGCTCACTGGCGTCGAAGGGAAAATGTTCCACCCGATGGCGATCACCGTGGTGCTGGCGTTGAGCGGCGCGATGCTGCTATCGCTGACCTTCGTGCCCGCGGCGATTGCGATGTTCCTCGGTGGCCGCGTGGAAGAGAAGGAGAACCGTCTGATGGCGTGGCTGCGTGCACGCTATGAGCCGTTGCTCGGGTGGGTGATGCGGCGCGGCCGCCTGGTGGTTGCCGCTGCTCTGCTGTTGGTGATTGGCTGCGGTGTATTGGCAACGCGGCTGGGCAGCGAGTTCGTGCCAAACCTCGACGAAGGCGATGTCGCCATGCACGCCATGCGCATTCCCGGCACCAGCCTCACCCAGTCGGTGAACATGCAGAAACAGGTGGAAGCGCGCCTGCAGCAGTTCCCGGAAGTGGACAAGGTATTCTCCAAGATCGGCACGCCGGAGGTCGCTTCCGACCCGATGCCGCCCTCGGTCGCCGACACCTTCATCATGATGAAACCACGCAAGCAGTGGCCGGACCCGCGCAAGCCGCGCGCACAGCTGCTGGCGGAGCTGGAAGCAGCGGTGGAGGAATTGCCAGGCAACAACTACGAGTTCACCCAGCCCATCCAGATGCGCATGAACGAGTTGATCTCGGGCGTGCGTGCCGATGTGGCGGTGATGCTTTTCGGCGACGACATGGAGACGCTGGCGCAGGTCGGCCAGCGCATCGCCGCGGTGGCCAACAAGGTGCCGGGTGCGGCCGATGTGCGGCTTGAGGAAACCAGTGGCCTGCCGTTGCTGACGGTTACGCCCAATCGTGCGGCCTTGGCTGGCTATGGGCTCAACCCGGGGCAACTGCAGTCCACGGTTTCTACTGCGGTTGGCGGGCGCGTGGCCGGGCAGTTGTTCGAAGGTGACCGTCGCTTCGATATCGTCGTACGCCTGCCGGAAACAATCCGCCAGGATCCGGCAGCACTGGCCGATCTGCCGGTGTCGCTGGAGCCGGCGCTGGCACAGGACAGTGCGGATGAATCCAGCCGAGCAGGGGGCTGGCGCAGCGGCGATGCACGCACGGTTCCGTTGCGCGAGTTGGCGCGGATTGAAAGCAGTGAAGGCCCGAACCAGATCAACCGTGATAACGGCAAGCGCCGCATCGTAATCACTGCCAATGTGCGTGATCGCGATCTGGGTGGCTTCGTCAGCGAGCTGCAGCAGGCCATCGACACCCAGGTGAAGGTGCCGTCTGGTTACTGGGTGGAATACGGCGGCAGCTTCGAGCAGCTGATTTCGGCCAGCCAGCGTCTGGCGGTGGTGGTGCCGGTGACCTTGCTGCTGATCTTCGCCTTGTTGTTCTGGGCCTTCGGTTCGGCGCGTGATGCCAGCATCGTGTTCAGTGGCGTGCCACTGGCCTTGACCGGTGGCGTGTTGGCCTTGGCGTTGCGCGGCATACCCTTGTCGATCTCGACCGGCGTCGGCTTCATCGCGCTGTCCGGTGTGGCCGTGCTCAATGGTCTGGTGATGATCAGCTTCATCCGCCACCTGCGCGAGCAGGGCCGCAGCCTGGATGTGGCGGTGCGCGAAGGTGCGCTCGGCCGTTTGCGACCGGTGTTGATGACCGCGCTGGTCGCATCGCTGGGCTTCGTACCGATGGCGTTCAATGTGGGTGCCGGTTCGGAAGTGCAGCGGCCGCTGGCAACGGTGGTGATCGGCGGCATCGTCTCTTCCACGCTGCTGACGTTGCTGGTGTTGCCGGTGCTGTACCGCTGGCTGCATCGGAAGGGACAGTAATCAAAAGGCCTCCGTTCATGGGAGGGGTTGGGAAGCGTGAGCGGAGAGCATAAGGGTGTAGCCCGGGTAAGCGCAGCGCACCCGGGACCCCTGCGCGAAGGGCTCCCGGGTGCGCTGCGCTTACCCGGGCTACGCGGCTTGGAGCCCTTGCTAGGCTTTGCTTGAAGCCCCTCTCCCGCTGGCGGGAGAGGGGTTGGGGTGAGGGCAGCTCTTCGCTGGCAAGGCCTTTGCCGAGCATGGCTCGGCACTGCCGCTGGCGGCTCGCCGATTTCTACCTGCCCTGGCACATCAGCGCGATACTCCAACAAAACATTCCTGCGGAACCCCAATGAGCGACTGCTGCGGCTGCGGCAAAACCCTGGAAGTCGAGCGCATGCAAGCGCAGCAGCGCCGCGTGCTCTACCAGGTGCTGGCGATCAACCTGATCACTTTCGTGATGATGATGCTTGCCGCCTGGCACAGCGGCTCGGCCTCGCTGCTGTCCGGCAGCCTGGACAACCTCGGCGACGCACTCACCTACGCACTCAGCCTGGCCGTGGTCGGCGCCAGCCTTGCCGCCAAGGCGCGGGTGGCCATGCTCAAGGCGGTCTTCATTCTGTGCGCGGCAATTGCGGTCGCTGCAGGCATTGCCTGGAAGCTGGCCCATCCACATCTACCCCTGTTCGAAAGCATGGGCATCGCTGCCCTGCTCAACCTTGCCGCCAACCTGTTCTGCCTGCGCCTGCTGTGGCCATACCGGCAGGGCGACATCAATCTCGCCTCGGCCTGGGCCTGTTCGCTGAATGACGTGTACGAAGGCGGCGCGGTGATCCTGGCTGCGCTGGCGGTCTGGGCCTTCGGCGCCGGCTGGCCAGACCTGCTGATTGCCGTGGCCTTGCTGCTGCTGTTCCTGCGCTCGGCCTGGAAGGTGGCCCGGGCGGCGTGGCGGGAATTGGGGGCTGCCTGAATGGCCCCAACGGCAGCCGCCAACCCACTGATTTGCAAGCAGGCCTTGGTCTGGGCATAATACGCGGCTCGCTGTGTCCGGAATTCTCCGGATCGGTGGCCAGGAACACGTCATCTGGCCATCCTTGTCGGCGTAACCCTTTGATTCCCATGACGCGTGGCGGGTAACCGCCGGGGCCGCCGTCTTCCTGGCTAAGGAAGTCATCAACATTACCGAGGTGCGCAATGTCCCGCGTATGCCAAGTTTCCGGCAAGCGAGTGCAGACGGGTAACAACGTCTCGCACGCCAACAACAAGACCCGTCGTCGTTTCCAGCCGAACCTGCACGAGCGCCGTTTCTGGGTTGCCAGCGAAAACCGCTGGGTCAAGCTTCGTGTTTCCGCGCATGCACTGCGCACCATCGACAAGAACGGCATCGATTCCGTTCTGGCTGAGCTGCGTGCCCGCGGCGAAAAGGTCTGAGGAGTAAACGATCATGGCAGGTAAGCGCGATAAGGTCCGTATGATTTCCTCGGCCGGCACTGGCCACTTCTATACGACCGACAAGAACAAGAAGAACACCCCGGGGAAGATGGAATTCCTGAAGTACGATCCGGT